>JAWOHC010000272.1:0-6435 GCA_046496275.1 Gillisia sp. | reverse complement strand
GGTAATTGCTTGGCCGCTTCCTGTTTTTTCTTCCTTCTTCTGAAGAGATAATAGCCCAAACCTATCACCGCCAAAATCCCCAGAAACCACCATACCCAATTTGGAATTTGAAATCCGGAAGGGACTTCCATCGCAGGTTTTATGGGATACATTTTTTGTTTGGTGGTGTCTACAACAACGTTGGCAACCTCCACCAGTATGGAATCTGTAAAATACGGGGTGTCATTTACAAGAACTAGCTGCCGTGGTATCGTATAACTCCCGGAATCAAATTGTGTTAGCGCATATTCCTTAAAGAGACGAAACCGGTTTTGAACTCTGGAAGTATCGGTTTGCAAGGATTCAACCACTTCCATTGGATTAAAGGTCTGGCCTTCCGGAAAAACCACCAAATTGGTAGAATCTGTTTCCACCTGAAGGCTGTAGATAATTTGCTCTCCAATCTTTATTTGGGTAGAATCTACTGAAGAAGAAATTTTTGTTTCCTGAGCAAAAACGGAAAATGAAGAGACTGTTAAAATTGAAAAAAGAAGAAATTTCTGAAACGCAGCACTTGCAATTTCAGGAAACCTGAATAGCTCAGGTACCTTCGGATTTTTGGTAAACGTATTTAAATTTGAATATTTTTTGGTCATTTTTTTCTTATCCCCTTGTTTTAAAATACCCCAATAATTTCTTGACGTAACTTTCATCCACCCGGGTGCTAAAACTTCCGGCGCCACTCTTTGTAAAACTCTCCCTGAAGTAATTTTCACGATCCCTGAAATATTCGGCATAAGAATATCGTACAGATTTAGATCCGGTATTCACCATCATCAATTCCCCCGATTCCCTGTCCAACATTTGCACCAAACCAAGGTTTGGAATTTCTTCTTCCCTGCGGTCATAAACGCGAATCCCGGTAACATCGTGCTTTCCGCTGATGATCTTCAAACTATGCTGATATCCATCATCGATAAAATCTGAAAGCACAAAAATGATGGCTTTTTTCTTCAGGACATTGGTCGCATATTTAAGCGCTTCAGATAAATTGGTGCTTTTTCCCTTAGGGTCAAATTCTATAAGTTCCCGGATAATTCGCAAAACGTGCGATCTTCCTTTTTTAGGAGGAATAAACAGCTCCATTTGATCTGAAAACAGCAAAAGTCCTATTTTGTCGTTGTTTTGAGTCGCAGAAAATGCCAGGGTAGCAGCCACCTCGGTAATGATCTCTTTTTTAAACTGATCTCCGGTTCCAAAAAGTTCAGATCCGGAAACATCTACCAGCAACATCATCGTAAGTTCCCGTTCCTCTTCAAAAACTTTCACAAAAGGCTCATTATAACGGGCAGTTACATTCCAGTCTATACTTCGAACATCATCTCCAAATTGATAACTCCTAACCTCGCTAAAAGTCATTCCCCTGCCTTTAAAAGTAGAATGATATTCTCCTCCAAACACATGATTGCTCAGGCGCTTGGTCTTGATCTCTATTTTCCGAACTTTTTTGAGTAATTCCTTCGTATCCATTTTATGAGTTTCCTGAGTCTTTCCCGGTGAAAAAGGAACTGATTATATTTTTAAAAAAATGTTTTTTAGAGGATTTAGGCCTAATTATGGTACTTCTACCTCATTTATAATTCTGCTTATAATATCTTCAGAAGTTACATTTTCAGCTTCGGCTTCATAGGTTATTCCAATTCTGTGTCTTAAAACGTCGTACACTACCGCTCTTACATCTTCAGGGATCACATAGCCTCTGCGTTTTATAAATGCGTAACATTTAGATGCGATCGCCAGGTTGATACTTCCCCTTGGAGAAGCTCCAAAATTTATAAGCGGTTTTAATTCTTCAAGTTTATATTTTTCCGGAGTTCGGGTTGCAAAGATGATATCGAGAATATATTTTTCAATTTTTTCGTCCATGTAAACTTCTCTCACAGCTGCTTGTGCCCGTGCGATTTGTTCCAGGGACACTACCTGGTTTACCTTTTCAAAACTACCTCTTAAGTTGGCACGAACAATTTGTTGTTCATCGGCCATTAAAGGATATTTTATAACTGTTTTCAGCATAAATCTATCCACCTGGGCTTCAGGCAAGGGATAGGTTCCTTCCTGTTCTACAGGGTTTTGGGTAGCCATTACCAAAAATGGCCTGTCCAGTATAAAGGTTTGATCCCCAATGGTTACTTGTTTTTCCTGCATGGCTTCCAGCAATGCCGACTGTACTTTTGCCGGTGCCCTGTTAATCTCATCTGCAAGTACAAAATTGGCGAAAATTGGTCCTTTTTTAATGCTGAAATCACTCAATTTCATATTATAGATCATAGTTCCCACAACATCGGCCGGTAAAAGATCGGGGGTAAACTGTATTCTGCTAAAAGTTCCATGAACTGCCTGTGAAAGTGTATTGATAGCAAGGGTTTTCGCCAAACCTGGAACACCTTCCAGCAAGATATGCCCCTGGCCTAAAAGACCAATTAAAAGGCGTTCTACCATATCTTTTTGGCCTACAATAACCTTGTTCATTTCTCCGGTAAGCAGGTCTACAAAAGCGCTTTCCCGCTCTATCTTTTCATTTAAGCTTGAAATATCTACTGAAGCGTTATTTTCAATCATGGAATATTTTTTTTAAAGTGTGAAGATATTCACAAATTACGAACGATGCAAATACACAATTATTGAACCAAAAATGGTCAAAAAACAAAAAAGACCGCCTTTTCAGACGGTCTTTTTCAATGATTAATTTTACTTTTTATAGTTCGCTAAGAAAAATAACATCAAGATCAACCGAAGCGCCGGAAGAAACCTGAACATTATTAATAACTTTTACCTGTAATCCAGATGCAATAGCAGGAGTTACACTAACCTGGTATGTGCCAGCGGGAACTCCATTAAGTGAAAATTTTCCATCAGCGGCAGTATACGCAGTGATGGTATGGTTGGCACTTGCAGCCTTCACCACACTCTGGCTTAAAGAAGGTTGTACTTCTCCTTTAATAGTTCCTGTAGCCTCTATATTAACAAGACGAATAACCGGCTTTAAAATGTAATTTCCTGAATTTCCTGCCTTAACAATTGATTGATCTACATCAAAATCCAATAGATAGTCATATTCCTTTCCAGCTTCGAGTTCCTGGTTTACCTGAAGTTTCAATCCAGATTGTTGTGCACTTGGAGTGGCAAGTGCCACCTCAGTACCATCATTAAGAACAAGCGTATTATCGGATCCTAAGATCAGTCTAATTTGTCCTAAAGTTCCTGGTTCTAGTTCAGAATTGGCAAGCATCTGCGTTACTCCACCTGTTAATTCCAAAAGATCATAGATTCCCGGTTGAACTCCGGATAAACTAACCCAGCCTTCTCCTTCTGCAGAAATATCCGCTTTCACTTTCACATCCTGAACATCAATAAAAACATTTTTATAATCTCCAGGGGCATCCGTCATACTTACTTTTACTCTTGCCTTTCCTTCAGCATCAGAATCAGAATCGTTATCGCAGCTATAAAACATAGTAACTGCCATTGCCACCATTAACATTGTCGTAATTTTTCTTACACTAAACATCTTTGAATACATTTTCATATTTGATTAAATTTGGGTTCGGGTTTAAGAACGCGGTATTGTTCTGTAGATTATAAAGCTTGAGCACATTTAACTTTTTTTAACATCGCCTACCCCTGCTTTCATAAACTTAACATCTGTGCAAGCAATACATTTTATACCTTAGAATTTTAATAATCAACTTAAAATTATGCATAAAATAGCCCTTATTACCGGTGCCACCAGCGGAATTGGAAAAGCAACCGCACGAGCTTTTGCTTCAGAAAAAATTGATCTTATCCTCTGCGGAAGAAGAAAAGAGCTTCTTTTAGAACTTGCGGTAGAATTATCAGAGAAAGTTTCGGTTACCACCTTAGTTTTTGATGTTCGCGATAAAACCGAAGTGTTCAAACAAATAGCAAGTCTTCCGCCGGAATTTAAAAACATCGATATTCTCATTAATAATGCTGGAAATGCTCATGGTATGGATGATTTTCAGGATGGAAATATTGATGATTGGGATGCTATGATAGATATCAACGTGAAAGGCCTGCTTTACGTGAGCAAAGCGGTAATTCCCGAAATGGCAGAACGCAAATCCGGACATATCATCAATATAGGCTCAACAGCCGGAAAGGAAGTATATCCTAAAGGGAATGTTTATTGTGCGAGTAAATTTGCGGTGGATGCCATTACCCAGGGAATGAGATTAGATCTTAATAAAGCCGGCATCCGGGTGGGGGCAATTAATCCCGGACTTGTTGAAACGGAATTCAGCAATGTTAGGTTTAAAGGAGATACGGAACGAGCAGATAAGGTTTATCATGGATTTGAGGCTTTAAAACCGGAGGATATTGCAGATGTTATTCGTTTTGTGGTCACACGACCCTATCATGTGAATATCGCAGATCTTACCGTGATGCCAACCTCTCAAGCCAACAGCACCATCGTCAATAGAGATTAATAAAGAAGAGCGTACAACGATATAAAACCAGCAGGAAACAGCAACAATTTTAACCAATGATCAACAAACGGCTTTTAATAAAAAACCTGCTAGCGCATAATGACGAGAACAGCTTTTATGATAAAAAGCGGTTGCTTAATATTAGCCAAAAAGAAGGAAAAGCAAAGTTTTTAAAACACGTATGTGCGCTCGCCAATTCCAATCCTCACAACAATTCCTATATTGTGATTGGGGTGGAGGATGAAGACAATCGCATTACCGGGGTAGATTTTTTTGATGACAGCAAGATCCAGAATCTCGTGAACGCATACCTCTCTAATCCGCCGATGGTGTCCTATGAAAACATTCCTTTTCCGCATTTATCAAATAATCTGGTGGTTGGTTTGGTGACAATTCGGCCAAATTTTGGTAAAATTTGTTCGTTGCGTAAAAACATCTGGAAATATTATGGCGGATCGGTTTTTATAAGGGAAGGCAGTATAAGTATGCCTAAAATCTTCGGAATTGAGATCAAAGATGTGAATTCAAAAATCGTGGATGCGATAGAAAAACACGCCCAAAACAACATTGAACTCACCCTGGATGGCGTTTTTGACTTTATGAAAAAACGAAAGGATTATAATCCCGAATATAAAGTCTTTAAGGAATATTTTGTGGTTTGCTGGGCCGGTAAAATTAAGAAGATCAAAAATGAAATTTATTATTCCAGGGTGGATATTGAATTGATCAATGAACAGGTGAAACTCTTTTATTCAGATCTGGATGAAGTAAGCATAAGTATTGATAAGGATTATTTCAAAATCGTGGAATATGTACATTTAGGACTTCAGAATAAATTTCAATATTATCCCTTGGAGGAAGTTCAAATTAAATTCAAGGATAACGCGGGATATGAAATAGAAAGTAAGCTTTTGTTTGATCCACCCAAATTTGACAAAAAGATCTTATATCATATTTATAATTCTAACAACGCCCTTATTTCAAAACTGAAAAATGGCGCCGCCCTTAATAAAAACGAAGAAAAAGACCTTTTAAATCTTCCTGCGACTTATTTGATATGCTATTTCAATGATTTTGAAATGGCCATTCAGAAACTGGAATCGGCAAAGGAAATTTTAAAAAAACATAGCGGAAAGCTTTATCAGTCTTATAAAGAAAGCATGCGAATCTTAAGAAAGGTACAATACAGTTAATTATGCAAAGAACAATCGCAATTGGAGATATACATGGTGGTTTAAAGGCTTTGATACAACTTCTTGAAGAAATCTCTATCACCCCGGACGATACGCTTATTTTTTTGGGGGATTATGTTGATGGATGGAAAGATTCAGCAAATGTTGTGAGCTATTTGATAGACCTTGCAAAACAAAATTCCTGTATCTTTTTACGCGGCAATCATGATGAACTTACCTATCGCTGGTTAAAAACCGGTGAGTTAAACGAACAATGGCTGCAACATGGCGGCCAGTCCAGTATTGACGCTTACCGTAATTTTACTTCGGAAGAAATAAAAGACCATCTGGATTTTTATGAACAGATGCTAAACTATTACATCGATAAGCAAAACAGGTTATTTGTTCATGCAGGTTTTACAAATCTTCATGGACCAGAGCAGGAATATCACGAGAGTAGCTTCTATTGGGATCGCACTTTATGGGAAACAGCTTTATCACTCGACAAAAACATGCCAACCACCCACACGTTTTATCCTGCACGCTTAAAATTATTTAAAGAAATTTTTATTGGCCATACTCCGGTTTCCCGTATAGATGAAGAAAAACCCGTGAAAATGGCAAATGTCTGGAACATAGATACCGGCGCAGCATTTAAGGGAAAACTTTCCGGGATAGATGTTGATTCTAAAAATGTATGGCAAAGTCAACCTTTATATAAGCTATACCCCAATGAAGAAGGTAGAAATTAATAAAAATTTTAGAAGGAAATCTTA
>JAWOHC010000213.1:0-5270 GCA_046496275.1 Gillisia sp. | reverse complement strand
TAAATAAGAATTATTTTCGCTTCCGTAATGAGAACACTCGATCAATCCCGGTTTTTTAGATCCTATCAATGTGACCGGGGCCGTTGCTTTTATATAGATTTCAATCACAAAACGGTTAAAATGAGTTTTTGCCAGCTGTTATCATTGCGGCAAAAGCTCATAAATATTGATCCTGAAACCCACTTTAACGGAAGGAATTTACATGGAATGGAAATCCTTATGCTCTGCAACAACGAGCATCTTTTCATCTTCAATACTCTGGAAATTCTGGATCTTAAAGAACTTCTTAAAAAGACATTTACCGTACTAAAGATCAACTCAATGATTGTTTGTTAGATTAAATTTCTTCATCCTTTTAACCGCTTTAGACTGTTTCTAAATTTCTTCAGAATTTAGGCAAACCCCTAACTTTTGCTTAAATTTAGAAAAAATATCTTGTGAAATAAGCATAACGGAAACGCTATGCAAACACCAATGTACACGCCTGCCGGCGTGCAGGGATATGCGAAGTACTCCCGATAGGTATTGGGAGACCTATAAAAAACAATAAATAGCTACATATGAAAGATCTGGTAAGACAAAATTTAAGTATTCATGTAGAAATCATGGATCTTCTAAATAAACAAATAGAAAAAGAAGCTCATTCCTCTTCAGCATACCTGGCAATGGCTTCCTGGTGTGATCAAAATGCCCTCGATAACAGCGCGAAATTCTTTTATGACCAATCCCTGGAGGAGCGGGAACATATGCTTAAAATTTTTCGGTTTATAAATGACAATGGAGGTACCGCCTATTCCCCGGAAGTGATTAAAATTACGCACGATTTCAATTCCCTCGTAGAGATTTTTGAAACGGCGCTGGAACAGGAAATAGCCATCACAAAATCCATTCATAACATTGTTTACAAATGTCGGGAAGTGCAGGATCTTGGTTCTGAACATTTTCTTCAATGGTTTGTGAATGAGCAAATGGAGGAAGAGCAAACGATGCGAAGAATCCTGGAATTATTTGATTTAATGGGAACTGAAGGTTTAGGTTTAAAACTCCTGGATGAGCGGATTCCCGGAATAAAAGGAAGCGTTTAAAAAACCGAAGAAAGCATAAAAAATTTATCGAAAATCCGGTATAAACAAAAAGAGCTGCCTTAATTGGGCAGCTCTTTTTTGTTATGGTGTTTTTTAGTCCCTTCCCAAATAAATACTGAGGAAATACAACAGGGTTGCAAGGGATCCTACCGCAGCTACCAGGTATGTTCTGGCTGCCCACTTAAGGGAATCTTCAGCGGCATCGTGCTCCTGTGGACTCAACATGTTTTCTGTTTCCAGCCAAACCAATGCTCTTTTACTGGCGTCATATTCTACTGGCAGGGTTATGAAACTGAACAAAGTTCCCATTCCAAAAAATATAATCCCTACAAGTAAAAGAGTGCTACCCATTGCGGTAAAAGCCATAAGCAAAAGACCTCCCATGATTACCCATTGTGAATATTTTGAAGCCACACTTACCACGGGAACCAGTTGACTTCGCATGGTTAGCCAGCTGTAAGCAGTTGCGTGTTGAATAGCGTGACCACATTCGTGGGCCGCAACCGCAGCAGCAGCAGCATTTCGCTGCATATATACAGATTCACTAAGATTTACTGTTTTCTTTGTAGGATCATAATGATCGGTTAACATTCCCGGGGTGGAAATAACTTTTACATCGTTAATTCCGTTGTCACGTAACATCTTTTCAGCGATTTCTTTTCCGCTCATTCCATTTTGAAGATGAACCTGGGAATACTTCTTAAACTTGCTCTTTAGCTTATTGCTTACATACCAACTCACAACAAATATGAGCCCGATAATGATATAATATCCAAACATACTTTTATTTTTTTTATGAAAAGCAAATATAGCAAAAATCCGGCCAATATAAAGCCTGGCAGCATACTCCACAGCAGGCGAAAATCGACTTTGGCTTAAAGAAGTTAGGTGTAATTCAAAAAAACACTCTCGGTTTCCGGAAACATCTTCCTGAGATTCTTTACAAATAAGATATTACATATATTTGCACAACTTATTTTAATATAGCTATGCAATACAAAAGAATTCTTTTAAAATTATCCGGGGAAGCCCTTATGGGAACAAGGCAATATGGCATTGATCCCGAAAGACTGGCAGAATATGCCCAGGAAATTAAAACTGTGATAGAAAAAGGCATTGAGGTTGCTATAGTTATTGGCGGAGGAAATATTTTTAGAGGAGTTGCCGGGGCAAGCAAAGGAATGGACAGGGTGCAGGCCGATAATATGGGGATGCTCGCTACCGTTATTAACGGGCTGGCTTTACAGAGCGCGCTTGAAAATGCCAATGTTCAAACCAGGCTGCAAACCGCCATCGAAATAAATTCTGTAGCAGAACCCTTTATTAGAAGAAGGGCTATCAGGCATTTGGAAAAAGGACGTGTCGTGATTTTTGGAGGTGGCACCGGAAACCCATATTTCACAACTGATTCTGCCGCCGTTTTAAGAGCAATCGAAATAAAAGCCGACATCATTTTAAAGGGAACCCGCGTAGATGGAATTTATACGGCAGATCCGGAAAAAGATAAACTTGCCACTAAATTTGATTTTATCACCTTTGAAGATGTATTAAAAAAAGGCCTTAAAGTAATGGACACCACTGCTTTTACTTTAAGCCACGAAAATGAATTGCCTATTATTGTATTCGATATGAATACTCCCGGAAACCTGTTAAAGGTGGTAACCGGAGAAAAAATAGGTACAAAAGTGAATTTATAAAACCAAAAAACCTTTGTTTTTTTCAACTTTAAGTTAAATAAAAATGAGTGAAGAATTAGATTTTATTATAGACAGTACCGAGGAGAATATGCAAAATACTATGCGGCATTTGGAAAAACAACTGCTTAATATTCGTGCTGGAAAAGCCAGCCCTGCTATGGTGGGAAGTGTAATGGTAGATTACTACGGAAGCATGACTCCTCTAAACCAGGTTGCCAATGTGAACACACCCGATGCCCGAACTATTTCTATTCAACCTTTTGAAAGAGGAACAATCCCAAGCATTGAAAAAGGGATTCTGGTAGCAAACATTGGATTTAACCCAATGAATAATGGTGAAAGTGTTATTATAAGTGTCCCGCCTTTAACCGAGGAACGAAGAAAAGAACTGGCTAAACAGGCAAAAGCTGAGACTGAAGAAGCTAAAGTTGGAATTCGAAATGACCGCAAGGCAGCAAACAACGATATAAAAAAGCTTGAAATCTCTGAAGATCTCGCTAAAATTGGGGAAGATACTATTCAGGAACTTACCGATAAATATGTACGGAAAGTAGATTCCATCTATGAGAACAAGGAAAAAGAGATAATGACCGTTTAAAATTAAAATTATAAACTACTTAAAATCAAAAACCTTGATGCAAGCATATGAGGTATAAACTGGAAAATACTTTTAAAATTATCGGCAGGCCTCGGGGAATTTAACCCTCAATGAGGGAATCAAATCAGATCAGCTTCTAAATATTATTTAATAAAATATTATGAAGCTGATCTTTTTTAAACACTACTTTTCCCAACTAATTTGATGAACTAATAATCATATGCGATTATTTCTGCTTTTCCTGATTATTCTTTCCCCTCTTACCGTTTCTGCACAAAAGATCATTACCGGCGTAGTGATGAATTCAGAAACGCAGGATCCACTTCCCTATGCCACTGTTCAACTTTCTCCTGAAAATGAAACCCTCACAAATATTGACGGGACTTTTCAGCTAAATGGGCAAATACAAGATTTCACTATTACTGTTACCTACATTGGATTTCATCCGCAACAAATTTCACTTTCTCCGGAAAAAGAATATTATGAAATTCAACTCCTTCCCCAAGAAAAAACCCTGAAAAGAGTTCTGCACCTTGGAAAAGTCCCGGCAAATGAACTAATAAAAAAGGCAATTGAGAATAAGGCTTTCAATGATCCGGAAAAACAGCTGAAAAGCTATCAATTCAAGAGTTATAACAAATTAGTTATAGATAATCAGGATCGGGATTTCAAGGTTGATACAGATTCTTCAAAGCTTGATATAGAAACCATATTCAATCAGGGACGTTCTTTTCTGTCTGAAAAGGTTTCAACACACCTTTATGAAGCACCCGGTTCTCACACAGAAATAGTAGAAGGAATAAAAACAGCTGGATTTAAAAAACCCATCTATGATATTTTATCTTTAAATGTGCAGGCTTTTTCGCTTTATAAGGAGGATTACGTGATTTTCCAAACAGAATATGCCGGTCCTTTGAGTAAAAATGCATTGAAAAATTATAACTATACGCTCCTGGACACAGTGCTACATGATAACAGGCCAGCATTTGTGATCTATTTTAAGCCAAAACGCGAAAAAGCGGTTGCTGGACTGGAAGGAATATTATATCTGGATACCGTTTCCTTTGCAATTCAAAAAGCAAAAGCTCAGTTATTGGGAGCTGTAGATCTGGAAATAGATCATAGTTATACCTATTATGAAAACGAAAAGATCTGGTTTCCTTCAAATCAATCGGTGACCCTGGAACCTGGAAAAGGCGGAAGAGATATTTCCGTTTTTGGGGGAGGCATTTCTGTGGGCACCCTACAACGCAAAAAATCAATCCTCAATACTTTTTTGTCAACCGGGGAAGTTGAGGAAAACCTCTATCTTTCTTCTACCACGACCTATTTTGACAGGGAATTTAATTTGGAGTTGAATCTAAAAAAATCGCAGCCCACGATCTATGTTAGGGACGATGCATCCCGCAAATCTGTGAATTTTTGGGCAGCGAACCGTCAGGAACCTTTTACACCTGAAGATGAATTTACCTCTTTACGGGTAGAAAGAATGATACGGATGTACGATATTGAACGAAAAATCGAGCTTAAAAAGGCTATTTATAATGGCTATTATCCATTGGGAATCATAGACCTTGATTTGGGACAACTTGTAAAGGTAATTTTTCTCCATACTATATTTAGCTAAAATTTAACCACGAATATTGGACTATCTTTTAATTATGCCAAGCAACACTCGTCTTCTCTACCTGCTCCCAGAGCTAGCTTATAACGTTGAACTAGTGCCGACCAAAAAGCCAAACACTTTTGCTATTAAAGATTTCCATCAAGTGAACGGCAAGTTTTTGGACGAGAACGAGCTTAAAGCCGAGAATTTTGAGAAGCTTTTAGAAAAGTTGGATGAGGGTGATTACACTTTAATCCTGCCCGATTACCTTTTTACCAATACGA
>JAWOHC010000205.1:0-4086 GCA_046496275.1 Gillisia sp. | reverse complement strand
TTTTCTCCACTTAGCGCTGCGAGTTTTCCATTTCCATAAGCTGCTGATCTTAAATCCGGAACTTCCAACTCTTTCTTAACCGAAAGATTACCGGGATTGTACAATCCAATAACTCCATTATCTCCGCTTACACCCACAATAGTATTGTTATATCCTAAAATATCTACTGCAACAAAACCGGGGATTGATTTAACTTGAAAATCTGTTCCAAAATCACCTCCGGAAACAGAAACCATTCCCAGGTTTGCCCTGAAAGGCAAGTCTGTATTCAAATCATTGTTATAGGCCGTTGCAAAATATAATTTGTCGTCCATAACGAAAACAGAAGTTACATCGGCTAATTCGGAGGTCATTCTATTCACAACAAAGGGATTGTATTTATCCTTTATATTAATGATATCTATTCCTCCCAGGTACCCGCTTCCCTCCAACATATAAGAAACATAGGCATAGTTTCCACTCACCTCAACGTGGCTTGCGCGCATCGTAATCCCATTCACCACAGGTGGTTTAACCAGGGCTATTTGTTCCAGCGCAATATTTGATACCTGGGGCACATCTTCCCCGGTTTTGGAAAGTGCCCTGCGGGTTTCGCTCAAAGAATTAATGGTAAGTACCCCTGCGCCTTCAAGGCTTATAGCACTTTGTAATTGTGTGGCATCGGCATTAACTTTGAAACTTTCGTTTACAAGTTTATTTGAAGAAGGATCGTCCGAATTACAACCGACAATAATAAAAGATAACATGATTCCGCTAAAAAGTAGTTTTATTTTCATAAAAATGGTAGGGTTTGATTATAAGTAGGTTTAGGCTAACTATACGATGATATTCTCAAAGGGTTTTTATTTACTAAACTTCAGTTGGGATATAATTCTTTTTTCAACTCAAATCTTTATAATTTTAATTAACCAGCGATTTTTTAATTGTAAAATAATTTAACGTTTTCATGGCAAATGTACCTTTTATCAAAGGCTTAACAGTTAAAATTCGCGAATAAGAAGGGTAACATTAATTTTTGATAGACCAAAACTCACTCTGAAATATACTTTAAATGGCTTAAGACCAATTAATTACAAAATATTTTTATAAAGCTGATTTATTTGAAGGGCAGTCAATGGACTCCACAAGGCTTGAATTATGATAAAATTAGAAATAAATTAGGCGTCACAGCATTAGAAGTGCTGAAGTTGATAGCAGAAAATAAAAATCTACTTATAGCAGATTTAGCGGCACTTAAAAAAACTTATTGATTCAGCTATACTTAGGAGAGCGAGCTCAAAAAATTCTAAATCAACAATATAAACTTTATGACATTTAATCGAAAACCTGTGGGGAAGTCCAAAAGTTTGTTCCGATAGTATCGGGAGGAAAATATTTTTAAAAATTCGAGGCAAGCCCGCCTGAATAATTCTGGCAAGCTTCAGTGAACCTACTCGTCCGTCAGGCCAGTTAAATCCTCATTAAGGGAAAATAAAAAAGGGAAGCATAAAAATGCTTCCCTTGATCATACTAAGCCTACTACAGCTTGTTTGCTGCGAAAGCCTCATCAACTTCGGTATGGAAAATATGGTTGGAATAATTGCTTATGGTTTTAACCGCCTGTGCAAGGATAATGGCAAGAATCTGTTTTTCAGAATAACCAGCATCCAGGAATTTTTTGGCTTCCTCTGGTGTTGGGTTTCCTCTGCTTTCATTCATCACTTTGGTGAATTCGTGCAACGCTTTTAACTTATCATCTTCAATTTCTTTTCCCTGTCTAATAGCTTCAATAACATCTTTAGGGGTTTTAGAAACATTTTCAGCTAAATAACTGTGAGCAGCGGTGCAATAATCGCAGGAATTTGCGATACTCACAGTAAGAAATACCACTTCCTGCTCTGCAGGGGTAAATCCGCTTTCCTTTCTAAACTGCGAATACCCTGAATCATACGTATTTTGCAAAGCAGGTAGATTTACCATGTTCTTATACATATTAGGAATCATTCCGTTTGCTTTTTTTGCATTTTCAAGGATCTCTTTTTGTTGCTCATTGGCATTTTCTAATTCAACCGGATCTAAACCGATTTTGTAGGTTTGCTTTGACATAATTTAAAATTTTAAAATTAAACATTACTAAAAAAGCGCTTTGGGAAGGTCTTTAGCCTTTAAACCCAAAGAGCGAGAATCTATTTCTCTATTGCAATTAGTTTTTCTGAAATTATTTTTAGATCGGGTGCTACAATTTCCGATGTTGGTGCAAGCGGATATTGTTGTTGCCCCGGCCTGCCAACAAATGCGGCCCGCCAACCTGCCCACATCGCCCCTGCCACATCCCAGCCATGTGCGGCAATAAGCATCGCCTCCCCCGGTTTTACCCCCATTTTTCTTGCCGCCCAGTTATAGGTATCGGCGTGGGGTTTGTATTTGCCCAAATCTTCAATACTTAACCGCTCTTCAAAAAATTCCAGCAGTCCGGCGTTGGTAAATTGCTTTTCAACAGCTGCATTGGAAGAATTGGTAATGGAAACAAGCCTGTACCCATCTTCTTTTAACCTGCCCAGCGCAGCTTTAACCTCAGGATGTGGTGGCAGGGACAGCATTGGTGAAATGGCTTCTTTTGCTTGATCATGACTGAGTTTGATGTTATTATTAGCGGCTACCATCATTAAAGATGCGGCACCAATATCTCCAAAATCCTCGTAATGATTTCCTACAGTTGCCACCAAAGAATACTGAAGCATCGTGGTAAACCATAAAGGAAGCAACTCTTTTTTTCCATTTAAAGCTTTTCCAACACTTTCCTTCATCGTGGTGAGATCCAGAAGCGTTTCGTTTACATCGAAGAATAAGATCTTTGGGCGTACATTTTTAAAATTATCCATTGGGTTTATTTTTGAATTTGCCATCCCGACAACAGGAAACGAAAGTCCTGCCATTCCCGCCAGACTGGTTTTTTTAATAAAATTTCTTCTTGAAGTAGTCATACTATTTTTAAAGCTGGTCTATATAATTTTCCAGGGCCGCACTATAGGCATTCCAGTTTGTATCATCCTGATAAAGCTTGCGAATACCGCGCATCCCTTCAAAGGAACTCACCAAATAAATGGCGGCCTGCTGTGGATTGGTTTCCGGTTTTACAGAACCGTCTTTATGACCTCTTTCAATAATCTGGATCACAGCTTTCACCCAGACATCTATAAGATCTTTTAAGGCTTCATTAAGCAAATTCGGTGACCCGCCTATTTCATTGATTAAATTATTCACCGGGCAACCCATCAATTTTTCATCATTGGTAAAGGCCTTGAACTTATTTAAAAAGGTGTTTTTCAGAATAGCCTTGGCTTTCCCTTCCGCATATAAGGGCGAGATCATCGCTTGGTAAATCCTGGTGTTCAATTCGGCTTTTACAACCAATACGCCCAAATCATCCTTATTTTTGAAATTGTGGTAAAATGCACCCTTAGACAAACCGGCAGCTTTCATAATTTCGTTGATACTGGTGGCCTTAAATCCGTTTTTATAAAACTGCTGAAAGGCTGTTTCCGTAATTAAATTTCGGGTGGCTTCTGTTTTTAATTCCTGTTCCATACTGCAAAACTACTAAAAACATTCTGGTTAGAATGTTTTTAGCTTACAATTAACATTAAAGTACGGAAAACATGTCTCCGGTACTTTATTCCGCAATGAAACAGCAACGAATGAAGGCTTATTTTATTAAGCAGGAAGGAGGATCAGCTTCCTGGCTTTAGCCACTCCCCGATTGGCAAAATTTGAGTCGAACTACCAACAAGCCGAATCCGGTAAAGTAATGTCTGTAGTTTTCAAGCAGATTTCCCCATTTTCGGGAGCTCCAGTTTTAGCTCCTATGGGGCGTGCCTTGATAAAAAACCTAAGCAGGATTTGGCAACAGAAATCTGGTTTTGTTTGGAATTGTTGATGTTGCTAAACCGGTCCCAAAACCGGGAGCTGTTTTTTTTGTTTAAGTTCGATTCTTTGTTTCCCCTGGAAGATATATCCTGAGATTAACCCCTAAAAAAAATCTTCGGTATTCCGGAAGCTTTTCTCTTGTACTGATTTTGAAAGATCCGGATCCATTTCAAGTTCAAC
>JAWOHC010000198.1:0-7209 GCA_046496275.1 Gillisia sp. | reverse complement strand
TTTTTTTAGAATATTAGTTATCCCACCAAACTTTGGTGTTGATATCATCGTTGCCGCCTAAAAGTTCCAGGGCTTTTAGATAATTTTCAGCATTATTTATTTGTACATCTGTATGATAGGTAAACCTTGAAGGGATTTCACCGTTGTTGTCCATGGCTGCTGTTTTGGGAAGTACCGGAAATCCGGTTCTTCTGTGTTCAAACCATTGTTGATAATCCACAAAATAAAGGGCATAGTACTTCTGAAGCATTATTCTTTCCAGAGTCCCATTGTAAACCGCCATTTCGTTCTCAAAATAATTTTCAGGAACTTCGGCATCCAGTTGCTCCATTGCCGCTTTTACACCGCTGATGTAATGCTCTTCCGGATTAGAAATAAATCCTCTTTGGGCGACTTCCGCTTTAATGAATTCAACCTCGGAATATGGTAAAATGACTATTTTCATCGGATTTGTCACCTGTGCTATATTGAAAGTGGAAGCTTCATATTCAAATTGGGATTCCGGACCGTCATAGGCACTGGGGATTCCTTTGTAACCGATTGGCTCATTGTCAAAATCCCTGGCAACAGTGGCAATAAGGGGTCTTCTTGGATCTTCCAGTTGGTTGAGGTTTTCCATAAAAAACTCACCTATTTTTACATTCAGCCTGAAATCCTGCGGTCTTCCCCAGGGAGATACATTTGGCGTAACCCCGATAACCTGTAGTATTGCCGATTCCTGGGTATTCTCAAAAACCGGATATTCGGCAGGATTCTGAATCATATCCGAGAGTTTTTGAAAGGCATTGGTTTCACTTCGATTCGATATTCGCAATAATAATCTTAGGTGCAAGGAGTTGGTGAATTTTTGCCATCTTTCAACATCGTTTTGAAAAAGAATGTCTTCTGCATAAACCATGGAAATTTCAGGATTATAGAGATCATTGGCCCTTTCCAGATCTGCAAGTATGGTTTGATAGATGAATTCCTGGGAATCAAATTTTGGATAAAAATTCCCTTCTTCACCGCTTACAGCCTCTGTCATAGGTACTGGGCCAAAAAGATCGGTTAAATTGGCCAATGCCAATGCCTGGAAGGTTAAGGCGATTGCTTCATAGTTAGGATCCTGAGCTTCAACAGATGCCAGGCGCATTTCCTTTATATTGTTCAACCAACGATAGTACCAGTACCAGGAGGAATTCCCTATATTTTGATTTACATCATACCTGTGCAATCCTCCAGACACACTTGGAAAGGGCAGGGAAACTTGCATTAAATCGAAGGTGATACTTGCACTTCTATCGGCATTATGAGTTGCTAATCCGTAAATAATAGGATTGAGCAAAGTGCCAGGGCTGATTTCAGCAATTCGGTTTGGGTCTTCGTTTATTTCTTCAAAATCCTTAGTGCAGGCAAGGCTGGTAAAAAGCAGGAGCAGACTAGCGGATAAAATTTTAATATTTTTCATATGTAGATATTTATTGTTTTTCATTTGTCACATGCAATTCGCATATCTTCATCGGTGTTTGTATCCCGTTTCCGTAATGCTCATTTCATCTTTATATTTTTAAAAGTTCACTTTTAGATTCATTCCGTAGGTTGCCGGAGAAGGCATTTGCCCCATTTCAATACCGGGTAAAATAGTATCTCCATTTAAGGCAGCGGTTTCCGGATCATATATTGGAAAATCCGAAATGGTTGCCAAATTTGATCCGAATATGGAAATGTCGATTCCCAATATCCCGGAGTTTTCCAGGAACCTGGATGGCAGGTTATATTGTAGGCTTACCTCCCGTAATTTTAGAAAAGACGCAGCAAAGGAGTTTGATTCAATATTTGCCCTTCTGTAGTAGCGGTTATACCAGTCGGGGGTGATTGCCTCTGTGGTATTGGGAGCATAAGTTCCATCTTGATTTAACACGACACCTTCACCTACTATGACACCTTCTTCACGCCCTTCAAAAGTGGAACGCAGTTTCCCTTGTTGCATTAATTTATGGTGGGTTTGAGAATATATTATTCCTCCATATTGTCCATCTATCAAAACATTTAGAGCAACATTCCCCAGTTTAAAACTATTAAAGAGTCCCGCTTTCCAATCTGGACTGGCATCGCCAATGAGTTGTATTTCATCTGGATAAGCAGGTAATCCTTTGGTGTCATATACAATTTGACCGTCTGGAGACCGAACAAATCCATAACCGTAAATAGCGGTTGTGGTACCTCCAACCTTTGCAATAAGCGTTGCTGTACCTCCTGAACCTATTTCCTGTTGTCCATCAATCCCATCGGCCAATTCCATAACTTCATTCCAGTTTTTGGCCCAGGTTAGCGTGGAACTCCAGTTAAAATTTTTCGCTTTAACTATTTTTCCGGTCATAGTTAATTCGACACCTTGGTTTCTAACCTCACCTGAATTTAAAATCCCGGAACTGTAACCGGTCGTGATATCCAGTGGTACGGAAATGATCTGATTTTTGGTAAGAGTTTGGTATACTGTAGCATCAAAATTTAGCCTGTTTTTAAACATTCTTGCCTCCAAACCTGTTTCATAACTCGTGGTAATTTCAGGTTTGAAATTCGCATTATACAATGTAGTGGGTACTGTTGCCGAGCTTGGGAAGGCATTTTGACTATAGTATTTACTGGTCCTGAAAGGATCTGTGTCATTTCCAACCTGAGCATACGAAAACCTGTATTTAAGATAACTAACGGCGGAAGGTAATTGGAGAATTTCAGAAAGAATAAAACTTGTATTTACCGAGGGATAGAAAAAGGAATTGTTTTCCTCTGGAAGAGTACTGGACCAGTCATTCCTTCCGGTTAAATCCACAAATATTTTATTGTCAAAAGACAGGGAAAGCAAACCGTAAAAACTGTTGACGGTTTTATTTCTGTCGTGGGTGGTTATGATTGGATTGCTTACTCCGTTTGCCAGTTTGTATACTCCAGGAACTACAAGTCCTTCAACCGAAGCATCCGTGCGGCGATATTTATAAGTCATGGCATTTCCTCCTGCGGAAAATGAAAGACCTAATTTCTCGGTTAATTCTTTATTATAAGTAAGTAAAAAATCGGAATTCACTTCTTGCTTATTGATGTCCTGAGATTTATAATACCCCTTGGAATATCGGTTTATGCTATAAGGTCTTTTTTGCTCCCTATCCTGACTGTAGGTATTTAGGGAAGTTCTTAACATCAACTTCAGATTGGTTGCCAAGTCTATGTTTGCAAAAATATTTCCAACAATTTGATCGCTTAATAAAGGGTTTGTTGCTTCATAAGCTATGAGGTACGGATTATCGATGTATGAACTAAAAGGCGCGATTTTTTGAATTTGATTTTGTCCTTCCATCCATATTGGGCGGTACCAATCCAAATCGATGTTTGGATTTTGAAAGATCATAAAATAAGCCACTGAACCGTTATTATATCCAGTTCCAGGCAAATTATCACTGTTCCTGTTGTTATAATTAATCACAGATCCAATTTTTATTTTTTCTGAAATTTGGTAGTTGGCATTAATAGAAGCGGTGATCCTTTCATACCCGGTGTTGGGCATAATCCATTCATTTTTTTGATAGCCTACGGAAGCCCTCATAGAGCCATTTTTGTCACCACCCTGCAGGGTTATATTGTTGTTGGTTGTAATTCCTGTGCGCCAGAAATCCTCCCTGTTGTTTTTATAGGGCTGCCATAGTTGTCTTTCTTCAGACTGGCCTTCCAGTTCAGGATCGTATTGATAGAAAAGTTGCCCTTCAAATTTAGGACCCCAGGCACTACTTGTACTCCCGGTATTTCCTCCGTCCTCCGAACTTCCGAATGAATAATAAGGAATGCCATTACTATCAAAAGATTTCCCGGAACCTTGACCATATTCATATTGATAATCTGGCCATTGTTGAATTACATCAAAACTAACCCTGGAATTATAAGTAACCCCCAAACCTTTTGTTTTCTTACCTGATTTTGTTGTTATAATCAATGCGCCGTTGGCGGCTCTACTTCCATAAAGAGCTGTAGCTCCAGGCCCTTTTAATACAGTTACACTTTCGATATCGTCTGCATTTATATCTGAGATACCATTTCCGTAATCAATGGGGGAATCATTCCCGGTGTAAGCGCTTGAAGAACCAGAGGTTGTCATTTCATTATTTACCGGCACCCCATCCACGACAATTAAAGCGTTGTTCCCATTTGGATTTAGAGAGTTATTCCCTCTCAAAGTAATTTGTTGTGAATTTAATGGTCCCGATCCTGAAGATATGATATTAAGTCCGGCAACTTTTCCCTTTAACCCTGAAGACCAGTTATTAGGTGCTGTCTGATTCAATATATCAGAACCAATAGTGGCTTGTGAAAAACCAAGCTTCTTTTCTTCCCTTTTAATTCCCAGGGCCGTTACCACCACCTCATTTAGAGTATTGGTGTCATCAAGCATAGTGATTTCCTGAAAGCCAGAATTGTTGGCGATCACTTCCTTTTCTTCAAATCCCATAAATGAAATCACTATTGTTGCAGGGAATCCTGAAAACTTTAAACTAAAATTACCGTCAAAATCTGTAAGGGTGCCATTGGTGGTTCCTTTTTCCATCACTGTTGCACCGGCTAAGGGCAATCCTTTATTATCTACTACAATACCTTTTAAAATTGATTGAGGCTCAGCCGATTTTATTACCGAAATGGTATTGTTTAACATTTTAAAATCAAAACCGGTTAATGCACTTATCTTACTTAAAATACTTTCCAGGTTTTCGTTATTGACAATTAAGGTGAGGGATTGTTTTGAAGAAGAAATTTTTTCATCAAAAACAAATGTATACTCGGTTTTTTCCTCGATGGTAACAAATACCTCTGTGATCAACACATCCCTTAA
This sequence comes from Gillisia sp., assembly GCA_046496275.1. Lineage (GTDB taxonomy): Bacteria > Bacteroidota > Bacteroidia > Flavobacteriales > Flavobacteriaceae > Gillisia. The sequence continues at coordinate 2,354 of JAWOHC010000198.1, read as the reverse complement.
ATCAAAAGAAAGGTTTGCCTCATCAATAATTCCGGGAGGTACGGGCGAAGCAAATGCTTCTGTCGCTAAAAAGAAACAGCTTAATAGAAAAATTAATATTTTTGACTTTAAGCTCAAAAAAAATTGTAATTTCATATTCATTGTAATTGGCTATAAATAAGTTATTTGTAGTCTTGGTTTTAGATGCTGCCCATTTCTGTTACAGCAGAAATGGGCTTTTTGTTTTATAATTGGCTAATTCAATCTTTTTGCTTTTCTCTTATAAGAATTTGATTTTCAGTTAATAACTCTATTTCAAGTTGCTTTACAATAGCAATGCTTTTTAGGATATTGATAAATTTTTCATTTTTAAATTTTCCAGATATTTTAAGCTCCTGCAATTCCTTGTTGGTGAAATTTATTTCGATATCATACCAATTTTCAAGGATTTTTGCAGCTTCACCCAGGCTTGTGTTTTTGAGCACAATCGTGTTTTTGGTCCAGGCGATAAAATCTTCGCTATTATCTTTGGTAAGCACGGGGCCATTGGGGTTAATAAGGCTTAGTTGTTGGTTTTTAATCAGAATTATTTTTTCTGAAATATCCTTTATATCAACTTCCACTTTGCCTGTGTTCACGCTCACTTTGGTTTGGCTGTTTTTATAGGCCTGAATATTAAAGGTGGTTCCCAAAACCCTGGTTTTAATTTTTTCTGTTTCAACCAAAAAAGGCTTTTCGGGATTACTTTTTACCTCAAAATAAGCCTCTCCGGTAAGTTCGAGTTCTCTTTTATTTTTGAAGTTTTTTGAATAGCTAATACTGCTGTTCGAGTTTAGGAAAACAAGGCTTCCGTCCGGTAAAAAAATGGTTTTCTTTTCCCCTTTGGCAGCAACCTGGGATATATTGCCGTTGTTTATAAGGTAGTTTGCCAAAAATCCAATCCCGATTAAAGTAATTGCTATGGCGGCTATTTTTACAGTTCTGGAATATAGATGGAACAACCTGTTTTTTGGTTTATCAATTTTGGAATTGATCTTTTTTAACAGAAAATTCCTTTTTTCTTCAGAAAAATTATAAGGAATAACTTGATCCTTATCTTGAAGTTTTTTGAAGAATTCTTCAACAACCCGTCTCTCTGCCCAGGAACATTTATTTTGGGCATATTTTTTCGCTAATTGTATAAACTCGTCTTTTTGCAAAATGTGTCTTTTAATAGATAGTCACATTTTTTAAAGCAATTACGTAGCTTAAAATGCAGTCATAAGGTTTTGGTAATATTACGGGAGTTCGTTTACCTTAAAGAAACAATCCTATAACAGGAATCAGTAAATGATGGTTTTCAATAGTTGATTTTAAAAATTTTAAAGCATTGCTAATGTGCTTTTCTACCGTTCGGATCGAGATGTCCAATTCTTCCGCGATTTTAGGATTGGAATAATCTTCAAAACGGCTGAGCATAAAAACTTGTTGACATTTGGGCGGAAGTTTTTTTATTTCATTAAAAATTTCTTTCTCAAACTCCTCGTATTCCATGAAACTATTCGATTTATAAATATTGGGCATATTTTGAAGGATTTCGAAATGTACCGGTGTGAATTTTAAATCCCTTATATGATTTGCAATTTTATATTTCACGGATCGAATTAGGTAAGCCTCCAAATTAAGGATATTAGTATCAATGGATTTTTCCCATAAGCTGATGAAAATTTCCTGAATAATGTCCTCACATATTTTCTCATCTTTATATATCCTAAAAGCATACACGAAAAGTCTCTTCCAATAGCGGTCAAAAATGACTTCAAAGGCAGGTTTATTGTCTTCTTTTACAAGTTGATATAGTTCGCTGTCAAGTAATGCTGAAAGGTTAGATTTCATTCTTTAATAAACTTGTACAAATGAAAATAATCTTATAGAAGGGACGGAATCATTAAGTTTAAGCTTAAGTTACCGAATGATTATTAATTGAAATGATTATTCAAATGATTTACTTTTTATATCCGGAGCGTTTTCCATTTTTGATTTTCAGGTTGAAAAAAGGGGATTTAGAATGAACTGAAAGATGTTCTGCTAAGTTTTGATTTACTTCCCATAGAGCCGTCTGCTGTTACCATTTTTTGATCTGCTTTTACCCGGGAATTTAGAATTAGGATAGGCCGCATGAAAATCCCGACTTTTGGGAATGGTCGTTTACAAGGCCGGCTAATTTCTAAATTCCGGAACTTTGCTTTTTCAAAAAATGGTAAAAGGGTCAAATGGCTCGTAAGGTGAATCTAAAACAGGAGAAGTTCTAATTGGTTTGGGTTAGATCAAAGAATGATAGAAATTAAAGTCTTGTAAAAAAGAATCAAATATAAGCGCAGTGCAGGATTTAGGAA
>JAWOHC010000129.1:0-6572 GCA_046496275.1 Gillisia sp. | reverse complement strand
AGTTTCAATTTACATTGAACACCAACCATATATTTAATAAATAATTTCATATTACTTTTATTAAGTCCGTAATTCAGTTATTCAAAATTTCCCGCTTTGGGTTAACCTCACCAAGGGGCATTAACAACATTTCTCATTATAAAAATAAAAAGACAGAGCTTTCTTACATGGCTCTGAAGGTGTACACAGGAATAAAATTAGACCTATTTGATCAAGAATACTTGTAATTGGGATAGTGTTATGGTAGTGTTGGGATAAGCTTGGCATTAACAAATAGGCGATTTTACCGATTATAATTGCCTTTTATCGGAAATCAGGAAGGTTAATTTTTAAAAATGCACATTAAGATTTATCCCACAATTATCTAATTCACTGATTGTTGCGAGCTTGTTTTATGAGCAATCTTTTAAAATTCTTTACAAACAAATGAAATGGTTTCTGCTGAAATTTTGATGTCTTTACGGCAAAATTGATTTTATAAATTATGAGCCGTTTTAACTAATTAGACCATTATTTTGGCTTATTTGATTGTAACTGGGGATTAATACCCTCGTCCTGTTCCATCAGGATTTCAATATCGGGAGCAAACTCAGGGTTGCGCGATTTTTTTTAAGCCTGTATTTTGTTATAATTTCAATCGTTTCGGAAGGCTTGGAAACAAAAAAATGCTGCTAATATAGTTTAGCAGCATTCTAAAAACCTTGTCTTTTAATCAAAACCCACGGGGCAATCCCACAAGGTATTTTCGGATTTTGGAAAGAAAACACTTATAAAACCTCCCGTCAGGCGTGTTAAACCGTCAATGTGGGGGATTCAGCAATTTTAATTATTATGATTCTTCTACAATCTCTTCTATCTCTCCTTCCCATTCTGAAGCTACAACCTCTTCTTTTTTGATCAGATTTCCGGAGGTGGTTATTTTAAAATGGTTTTCATTTGAGACTTGTAAATCCCAGATAATATTTTCTGCTTCCGGAAATTCCACACTTCCATTCATTTGCTCTTCAAATAGGCGTTTAATAATATTCCTATCGGAAAGACCATCATTAAATAATCGCAACAGCATTTCTTTGGTTAGGGTGGTATCGTTATTTTTATCCAAAGCGGTAACGGAACATTCGATGATAGTAGCGCTGGAGCTTGGGAATTTTCCATTGTAAGCCTTAAACAGCAATTGAGTGATATGGAATAATGTGGATTGCAATTCCATTTCCGGATATTCCTCACAAACGGTATCCAGTAACATATCGTTTGCGGTCTGGTCGATTTGCCCTTCCGATAGCTGTTCGCCTAATTTGTAATCCAGGACTAACTTAGCAGCTTCCGAAGGCTCAAAATCTGTAATGGCCATAAATAATAATTCCCTTAAATTTTCCGCTTTCGAATCTTCCGCATCCGGATAATTGAATTTTTCCAGCAACTGAACATAATCTTCCTTTTTCCAATATTCCTTGATTTCATCAACAGTATGGATATCCTCTATTTTTATTTTGTATTTCATCTTTAAATTTTATTCGGTTGTTTGATTTAATTTACCGCGTGATGCATGATAAGCATTTCTTATCTACAAATTTACCTGTATGCAGCCAAAATTTTATTAATATTTATTCCTGATTATCTTGAATTTTACAAAAAAAGGCAGCAATTTAATTTGCTGCCTTTCAGGAAAACTATAAAATCTTTATTTTGATGGTGGTTGAGAAGGCCTAACCTCAATTTTACTTGGCAAGGTGCGGGGATTCATTTTTAACAAATCGACAACCAATTCTCCTATATCCTCGATCTGGATTTTCCAGGAATCTTTTTCTGAAGGTTCATGATCGTTAAAATGTGTTGCCACAGATCCGGGCATAATGGTACTCACATTAATTCCAAGATTCCTTAAATCCAACATTACAGACTGCGTCATTCCCGTAACACCAAATTTACTAGCATTGTAAGCAGATCCTCCGGCAAAGAAATTTGTTCCGGCAAGACTTGAAATCGTAATCACGTAGCCTTTAGACTTTTTTAATCCCTCCAGGGAGGATTTTATACTGTAGAAAACCCCGCTAAGGTTTGTATCTATGGTTTCTTTCCATTCCTCTATAGAGAGATCTTCAACGGAAGCAAAATGACCTACTCCGGCATTGGCTACCAGAACATCCAGTTGCCCCCAGGTATCCATAACTTTTTTTACAGCCTGTTGCTGACTTTCATAATCCCTTACATCGGCCTCAAGGCCTAAGGCCTCTCCACTACCCGCTTTTGAAAGTGCTTTGGCTGCCTTTTCTGCAGCATCTTTCGAGCGGCTTGTAATAGCTACATTCATACCCAATTTTATCAATGCCTCTGCAACCCCGTATCCTATTCCTTTACTCCCACCTGTTATAAGTGCAACTTTTGATTTAAATTCCATTTGGTCTATTTTTTATTGAGTTTAAAACTACTAAAGAAGTAGCTCCCTTTAAAATTAAAAGTTCTAATTAATTGTTAATACTATTAAGTTCATAGCCATAGTACAGGTAATGAGAGGGAAAGATTTAAATTTTAAATCTTTTATAAATATTAGCTAAAATTGTTTTGAAAATACTTTAAAGCACTAACTTTGCTATCGTTCAAACCCGCGCATATCGCATGTGTTGAAGGTTAAAATTTAAGTGTAACGCATTATAAAATCAAAAAAATTGAATAATCCCAAAGCTCAAAAATTACTCGATAAAATACAACGCGATCTAATGCGAAATGGAATTGTTGTAAATACTATTGTCAACGATTTAAAAGAATTAAGGCCTTATGCAGTAGAAGAAGAAGATCCTCTTCTAGCTAAAGTTATACGTTTAACTTATGAGCATATAGAAAACCACCAAACATTTGCCATTGCTATTCCCGAGGATGAGCCCGTTGATGACCTGGAAGATGAAAATGAAGATGAAACCTCTGTTACCCCTGAAGAAAGTCTTGATTATCTTCTATCATTAATGAATGACACATCCATTAAGAATAATGAAATGGACTTAAGGGAATACAGTCGGGATCTTCAGGAATATGAAGACGAAAATTAAATCATTCCCACTAACCTGTTATTTTTGTTTCGAAGTCCGCTTCAAAACAAAAATAACAGGATCTGAAATCCAATAAATAAAGAATTTAATGAAGAAGGATGCGAAATCTAAAAAGAAGTCGCGCATAAAATTGCTGCACCAGTATTACAGTTATACGGGGTTCTACAAATTTGTAGGAAAAAGTGTAAAAAAAGCGATTATTCCAATCATCCTTGTTATTGCCGGAATATTCGCGGTAGATTATTTTGTTCTTGATTTAAATAAATTATTGGTTACTGTTACCGAAACCTTTTCTCCCGTTGGGATTCTTATTGTTTTCTTTATTTCAGAATCCTTATTAGGACTCGTACCTCCCGAACTATTTATCGCCTGGGCGGGGAAATCTTCATACCCTATTTCTTTTCTTACACTTTTGGCTGCAGCTTCCTATTTGGGTGGTATTATTTCTTATTTTATAGGGGTTGGGATTACCAAAATCCCCGCATTTAAAAACCAAATTGAAACAAACCTGGCAAAACATATTAGAAACACCCGAAAATGGGGTGGCTTTCTAATAATTGTTGGTGCCTTGCTCCCTGTTCCATTCTCAATGACAAGTATTGCGTCAGGAATTATCCGCTTCCCATTTCCTAGCTTCCTTCTGTTTGCGCTGCTTAGGTTCGTAAGGTTTTACCTTTACGCACTTGTAATTTTTGAAATGGTTTAAGTCGGTTTAAAAGTAACTGCACTTCAATCAGTATTCTTTTCATAGAAATTTTCATCTCTCTTTGCTGGTTTTATTCAAGGAGCCTTGCCTAAATTTTTTAAAAATATTTTTCTTCCGATATTAACGGAACTTACCTTATTGGGCTTGCCCCAAAGTTTTTGATTTAGCTTCTAAAAACGGGCTATGAATAACCGAATGCTATATTCAAGGCTTTAAACAACTTCAAAAATATCAATTGGGGTCTACGATCCCCTTTTTCAAAAACCCAGCATAATCCTTTTCCTTCTGAATTATTACAAGTATCCAATTATTCATAAAAATTCAATACTTTAGGACCTTATTAAACTTATATCAACAAGGATACTTACAAAAATAATATGAAATGCGCATAACGGAAACTCGATGCAAACACAATTGAAGCTATCCGAATTACTCCCGAAAGCTATCGGGTGACCAATTAAAAACAATAAATATCTACATATGAATAAGTATTTTGGTGTTCTTTTTTTAATAGCATTTATAGGATGTAAATCCGGGGATAAGGAAACTATTACGGTAGAAGAAGTCAGTCAGGAAACCCTAGCTAAACATATAGAGCGATTGGCTTCCGATGAATTTATGGGCAGAATGCCTTTTTCAGAAGGGGAAGAAAAAACCGTAGGTTATTTAGCGGAAGAATTCTCAAAACTCGGACTTTCCCCCGGAAATGGTGAAAATTACTTTCAGGAGGTTCCTTTGGTAGAAATTACCGGAACTGTTTCAGAAAAAATGAAGATATCAGCCCCACAGGGAGATTTTGATCTAAGCTTTTTTGAAGAGTTCGTGGCCCTTACCTTAAAACCCGAAGACGCTGTAGGTCTCGAAAACTCAGAACTTGTATTTGCAGGTTATGGAATTGTTGCTCCGGAATATGGCTGGAACGACTACGAAGGAATTGACTGGGAAGGAAAAACGGCGGTTGTTTTAATCAATGACCCAGGATTTGCAACCAAAGATTCCACCTTGTTTAAAGGGAATGAGATGACCTATTACGGTCGCTGGACCTATAAATATGAGGAAGCCGGTCGCCAGGGTGCCGCCGGAGTTATTATCATCCACGAAACCGCACCAGCATCCTATGGTTGGAATGTAGTACAATCAAGCTGGACAGGCGCAAAATTAAATCTGGAAAGCGATGCCCCGGTGGCCGATGTTCAGGGCTGGGTATCACAGGATGCTGCAAAGAAACTGTTTGACGCCTCTCCAATTGAGAATAAGAACTTTAATGAACTGGCTCTGCAAAAGGATTTCAAACCAACGCCAATGGGGATCAAGGCAACTGTGGGAATAAAAAATGAAATCAAAAGGAATACATCCAAAAATGTGATCGCTCTTTTGGAGGGAACTACAAGAAAAGATGAGTATATTATTTATTCTGCACATTGGGATCACCTGGGAATTGGCCGTCCGGTAGATGGCGATTCAATTTATAACGGAGCGGTAGACAATGCCTCCGGAACAGCTGGTCTTCTTGCCATTGCCGAAGCTTTTAAAAAGGGACCGCAACCGGAAAGATCCATTGTTTTTATTGCGGTAACTGCAGAGGAACAAGGTTTATTAGGCTCTGCCTATTATGCTGAAAATCCTGTTTTTCCGGCGGAAAATACCGTTGCAAACATCAATATGGATGCTTTAAAAAGTCCGGGGAAAATGAAAGATCTTACCATTACCGGTTTTGGTCATTCTGAAATGGATCAATATGCAACAGAAATTGCTGAAAAACACGGTCGTTACGTAATTCCAGATCCTGCTCCGGAAAAAGGTTATTTCTATAGGTCTGATCATTTTAACTTTGCAAAGATTGGAATTCCTGCTCTCTATGCTTCAGGCTCCTATGAGGGTTTTGATATTGGAGCGGATTCTATTAAAAAATTGAATGATGAATATAGTGTAAACAAGTATCACCAACCTTCAGATGAATATGATCCTGAAACAACAGATTTAAGCGGGGTGGTATTTGATTTGCAGCTTTTTTATGAAGTTGGCCTGAAATTATCTGATGAAAATACGTTCCCAAAATGGAATGAAGGAAGTGAATTCAAGGCGGCAAGAGAACGAAAATAAGCCAAATCGAGGCCATATTTTTTGATGTTTTACTTTAAAATAATTTTACAATCCGGGTTGAAAGGTTTAAAATGACCAAACAAATGAACCTGGTTTATCTATGAAAAAACCCTTTGATAGCAGTTACAGTTGAAGCTTAAAAGAGAAATTTCCAGATGGGATCTGGTTTTACTATTGATCAACAGTACCATTGGTGCAGGAATATTCGGTTTACCCTCCCAAATATTCAAATTATCGGGAATCTATAGTCTTCCCGCCCTGTTTTTATGTGCCCTTATCGTTTTTATCCTGGTACTCGTTTTTGCGGAAGTAGCCAGCAGATTTAAGAAAACCGGAGGCCCATACCTGTATATTTTGGCCGCTTTCGGAAAAATCCCTGCCTTTATAATAGGCTGGCTTATTCTTATTACCAGGGTTTCCACCTATGCCGCGCTCATCAATTTGATGGTGACTTATTTAAGCTATTTCAATCCGCTGTTTATTGAACCGGTTTATAAAATCAGTCTTATAACCGGGATTACCTTTTTGTTTAGCTGGGTGAATTATCTTGGTGTACGCAACTCAACTATTCTTAGTAACACCCTTGCAATTGCTAAAATAGTTCCGCTATTGGCATTTGTGCTGGTTGGCATGTTCTTTATCAATACGGAACTTATAGATACCACACAGCCACTTCCTGATTTTTCCGATTTTGCATCATCGGTCCTGATCCTTATTTT
>JAWOHC010000127.1:0-6972 GCA_046496275.1 Gillisia sp. | reverse complement strand
GCCGCCCAGCGGCCCAAGGCCGCGGCCCTTGCGGTCGTTGCTCTTCTCGCTGGCGCTCTACAACCGGCCAGACGCGCTGCGCCTGGTGTTGATCGACCCCAAGGGGTTTTATCGGAATATGCTACACTCTGACGAATCTGGTCATACACTCTTCCGGTAGAGAAATTTGCAAAAGTCCCGGTAAAAGGGATTTTTCCCCCAATGGTCATCCCGGCTGCAATCCCAATCATATTCGCCTCGGCAATTCCAATCTGGAAAAAACGCTCAGGATGATTAGCTTTAAATTCGTCCATTTTTAGGGATCCGGTAAGATCTGCACAAAGGGCAACAACATTTTCGTTGGTTTTTCCAAGTTCTGCCAATCCCTCTCCAAAACCTGAACGGGTATCTTTATTTCCTGTATTGGTATATTTTTTCATTTTAATTTTTTGTTTTTGATCTAATATTTCAAATCTATTATCTCAATTCTATTTAATAATCCCCTAAGGTTTCAGGATTTTGTGAAAGTGCTTCTTCCAATTGCTCGTCATTTGGAGCTACACCATGCCATTTATGGGTGTGCATCATGAAATCTACTCCATGTCCCATTACTGTGGTCATTAAAACACACACCGGTTTTCCTTTTCCGGTACGGCTTTTAGCTTCATTCAATCCAGCTAAAACCTCTGTGATGTTATTGCCTTCTTTTATCTCTACAACCTCCCAGCCAAAGGCATGGAATTTTGCTTTCAGGTTTCCCATTGGCAACACTTGTTCTGTAGATCCGTCGATTTGTTGTCCGTTTAAATCAATGGTAGCGATTAAATTGTCTACCTTTTTCGCTGAAGCATACATAATAGCTTCCCAATTTTGCCCTTCCTGTAATTCTCCATCTCCGTGAAGCGTATAAACAAGATGCGAATCTTTATTTAGTTTTTTAGCTTCTGCAGCACCAATTCCTACACTCATTCCCTGGCCTAAAGAACCGGATGCTATGCGCACTCCCGGCAAACCTTCATGGGTTGTAGGATGGCCTTGTAAACGGGAATTTAAGAGGCGAAATGTATTGAGTTCTTCAATTGGAAAATAACCGCTTCGGGCCAGTACACTGTAAAAAACAGGGGAAATATGACCATTTGATAAGAAGAAAAGGTCTTCACCTATTCCATCCATACTAAAATCGTTGTTGTGTTCCATAACCTCCTGATAAAGCGCTGTAAGAAACTCGGCACAGCCTAATGAACCTCCGGGGTGACCCGAATTCACTTTATGTACCTGTCTTACGATGTCTCGTCTAACCTGGGTAACGAAATTCTCTAATTGTTGTGTGTCTGGCATTGTTGTGTTGTTATTTTTTTGAATGTGGCAAAAATAAGTTTTTATATACTGACGTCAAAGCCGGAATTAACCCTTTATCAACGAAATGAGTTATTTAACTAACAATTTTTAATTTTAGCGGTCTTTTAATTGTGGTTTAGTTAAGTATCTTTGCCGCTACTTAAATCATACTATGAATTTTGAACTTTTAACTACCGATCCCGGTAGTAAAGCACGGGCAGGAAAACTTACTACTGATCACGGCGTTATTGAAACTCCCATTTTTATGCCGGTGGGTACGGTGGGTTCTGTAAAAGGCGTTCACCAAAAAGAATTAAAAGAAGAGATTAATCCGGATGTAATTCTGGGAAATACCTATCACCTTTATTTAAGGCCTCAAACCGAAATTTTGAAGAAGGCCGGTGGACTCCATAAATTTATTAACTGGGACAGGAATATACTTACCGATAGCGGCGGGTACCAGGTGTATTCACTTTCCGAAAACAGAAAGATCAAGGAAGAGGGAGTGAAATTTAAATCGCATATAGATGGCTCTTACCATACCTTCACCCCTGAAAATGTAATGGAAATTCAACGGGTTATAGGTGCAGATATTATTATGGCCTTTGATGAGTGTACTCCCTACCCATGCGATTACCGATATGCAAAAAGATCTATGCACATGACCCATCGTTGGCTGGACCGATGCATTACTCACCTGGATAAAACTCCTTATCAATACGATTATACGCAGTCTTTTTTTCCAATAGTTCAGGGAAGTACCTATAAAGATCTTCGGAAACAATCTGCAGAATATATCGCTTCCGTTGGTGCTGAAGGAAACGCTATTGGAGGGCTTTCTGTAGGGGAACCGGCAGATGAAATGTATGCGATGACTGAAGTTGTGACAGAGATCCTGCCGGAGGATAAGCCAAGATATTTAATGGGAGTAGGAACACCAATCAATATATTGGAAAATATCGCATTGGGAATCGATATGTTTGACTGTGTGATGCCCACTAGAAATGCAAGGAACGGAATGCTTTTTACAGCTCACGGGACTATCAATATCAAGAATAAAAAATGGTGCGACGATTTTTCTCAAATAGATGATATGGCCATCACCTGGGTAGACACAGAATATAACAAAGCTTATTTACGTCATCTTTTTACCGTGAATGAAATGCTTGGCAAACAAATTGCGACTATTCACAATCTTGGATTTTACCTGTGGTTGGTTCGTGAAGCCAGAAAACATATCTTAGCTGGTGATTTTTCTACCTGGAAAAATATGATGGTAAAGCAAATGGATAAGCGTCTTTAACTTTGAAAATACTTGACTGGTACATATTAAAACGATATTTGGGAACATTTTTCCTGATGCTTTTACTGTTTATACCAATAGGCATAACTGTAAATCTTGCTGAAAAAATTGGAAAGATCCTGGATAACGAAGTTCCTTTTATTGAAGTGGCTTTATATTATTGGGATTTCACCATTTATTTTGCAAATCTGCTTTTTCCATTATTTCTATTTCTTTCTGTAATCTGGTTTACCTCTAAACTGGCCAATAATACGGAGATCGTTGCATTTTTGAGCAGTGGAGTTTCCTATTGGCGATTTTTGAGGCCATATCTTATAGGGGCTACCATAGTTTGTTTGGGAGCATTGGTTCTAAGTATGTACATGGCGCCTAAAGCCAGTAAGGGTTTTAATGAATTTACATATGAATATTTAAAAAAAGGTACCGAATTTCAGGAAACAATCGATGTCTACAGGCAGATAAATGATTCGGAATATATTTATGCCAGCAATTTTCAGCCAAAAACAAAGGTCGCAAGGAATTTTACCCTGGAACATTTTGAAGGAAATAAAATGATCTTTAAGCTGAGCGCTTCCCGACTTCAGTATAATGAAGAGGACAGCATCTATAATTTATCCAATGTAGATAAAAGGATCATAGGGGAGAATGGGGATGAAATTTTTCACTACCGGCAGCTTGATACGGTCTTACCTTTTGAATTTGATGCGCTTACCCCGGTTAATTATATCGCCGAAACATTAAATTATAATGAACTAAATACTTTTATTAAACAGGAAAGGCGCAGGGGATCTGCCAATTTAAACCGGTACCTGGTGGTGGCTTACAAACGTTGGAGTTTACCCGTTTCGGCATTTATACTCACTATTATTGCTGTAGCTGTTTCATCGGTTAAACGCCGAGGAGGAATGGGGGTTAGCCTTGCATTGGGAATTTCGCTCGCTTTTGCTTTCATTTTCTTTGATAAAGTTTTTGGTACTATTGCCGAACAATCCACGTTTTCTCCACTTCTTGCAGTTTGGCTTCCTAATATTAGCTTTGGGATTCTGGCTGTTTATCTACTTTTTAATGCTAGACGATAAGCTCAAAAGTTATCTTCACTTTCATTTAATAGTTTTTATATGGGGGTTTACCGCCGTTCTTGGCGCACTTATATCATTGGATGCGGTGCCGCTGGTATGGTATAGAATGCTTATTGCCAGTGGATTTATTTTTATATGGATTAAATGGAAAAAGAAGGCTCTTAAAGTTGCTCCGCGCCAATTGATGGTGCTAATAATAGCCGGATTGGTTATCGCTTTACATTGGTTAACTTTCTTTGGAGCTATTAAAGTTTCTAATGTATCAATTACATTGGCAATGCTTTCTACTGGTGCATTTTTTACTTCCATCCTGGAACCTATATTCTATAAAAGAAAAATTATTGGCTACGAGATAGTTTTTGGATTAATTGTTATCATAGGGCTTTACATTATTTTTAAAGTAGAAACCAATTACTTTTTAGGGATTGTACTAGCTTTGATTTCGGCATTTCTGGGAGCTGTTTTTACCCTGATAAATGGAAAATTGATAAAATACAATGAGCCGTCGGTAATTTCATTTTATGAATTAACTACCGGGGCAGCAGCTATAAGCGTTTATCTTTTAATAATGACCTGGATAAGTGATGGAACTGCTGGATTTGGACCGGGATTTTTCACCCTCTCTTTTCAGGACTGGATGTATTTATTAATATTGGCTTCCATTTGTACTGCCTATGCTTTTATCGCTTCGGTGGCAGTGATGAAACATCTTAGCCCATATACAATCATGCTTACCATTAACCTGGAACCTGTTTACGGTATCATACTGGCATTTTTGATCTTCGGAAATAAAGAACAAATGGATCCGCAATTCTACTACGGCGCAGCGATAATCCTTGCTACCGTTATCCTTAACGGGTATCTCAAAACAAAACGGAAAATTAATAAGTTATCATAGGAACTCTTCCTTTTAAAGTTTGTTATATTTGTAAGCTAATAAAAATACGGCACCTTAATATGGAATATTTAGATTTTGAATTACCCATTAAAGAGTTGGAAGAACAGTACCAGAAAGCCTGTAATATAGGTTCCGAAAGCAATGTAGATGTTACGGCCACCTGTAAACAAATAGAAAAGAAATTGGCAGAGACCAAAAAGAAAATCTATAAAGATCTTACAGCCTGGCAGCGTGTTCAACTTTCCCGTCATCCAAACAGACCCTATACCCTTGATTATATAAAGGCCCTTTGTGGAGATACCTTTTTAGAACTTCACGGTGATCGAACGGTGAAGGATGATAAAGCCATGATAGGTGGATTGGGAAAAATAGGAGATCAAAGCTTTATGCTAATAGGACAGCAAAAAGGTTTTAATACCAAAACCAGGCAATTCCGAAATTTTGGAATGGCAAATCCTGAAGGGTATCGCAAAGCATTAAGACTTATGAAGTCTGCTGAAAAATTTGGGGTTCCTGTTGTTACGCTTATAGATACACCCGGTGCTTATCCCGGCCTGGAAGCAGAGGAACGCGGACAAGGGGAAGCCATAGCAAGGAGTATTATGGAAATGACCCGTCTTAAAGTGCCAATAATTGTAGTGATTATAGGGGAAGGTGCCAGCGGTGGAGCACTTGGAATAGGGGTAGGAGATAAAGTCCTTATGTTGGAAAATACCTGGTATTCTGTAATTTCTCCGGAATCCTGCTCTTCTATATTATGGAGAAGCTGGGAATTTAAAGAGATTGCTGCTGAAGCCTTGAAGCTTACTGCCAAGGATATGAAAAAACAGAAATTAATAGACGAAATAGTTAAAGAACCTTTAGGTGGAGCACATAGCAATAGAGAGGAAACTTTTGAAACTGTAAAAAATGCGATCATTTCTTCTTATGATGAATTTAAAAACTTATCACCAAAAGAATTGGTAAATAAAAGAATAGATAAATACCTTGATATGGGAGTTTATAAATCTTAAATCAATGTATAGTGTCGTTTAAAAAACATCCGGGGTGTGAACTTCGGATTTTTTTGGCCTTATCAACAAAAAAATCAAGTTATCAACAAGTGAGATGTTCATGACTTGTTCATTAAGCTGAAATGACTTTCATTAAGAATTCTTTACTTTCGTATTTATGGAAAAAGCTACAGTTCCCCAAAATTTAAAATATAGTTCAAATAATGTCATCAATCTTGAAAAAGGAAAGATACCTCCGCAAGCGGTTGATTTAGAGGAGGTTGTGTTGGGAGCAATGATGATCGATAAAAAAGGGGTCGATGAAATTATCGATATCCTTCAGCCGGATGCTTTTTATAAAACAGCGCATAAACACATCTACGAAGCCATACGCACCCTCTTTGATAATACAGAGGCAATTGACTTATTAACTGTTTCAAATCAACTCCGGAAAGAGGGGAAACTCGATAAGGTGGGCGGAGAATATTACCTCATACAACTCACCCAAAAAGTAGCCTCATCGGCACATATTGAGTTCCATGCCCGTATCATTCTGCAAAAATTTATTCAGCGAAGCCTGATAAAAATCTCAAATGAAATCATCGAAGAATCCTACGACGAGGCAACCGATGTTTTTGATCTTTTGGATAAGGCAGAATCTAAATTATACGAGGTAACGCAGGGGAATATAAAACGATCTACAGAGACCGCACATAGTTTGGTGATCCAGGCAAAAATCCGGATCCAGGAAATTTCCAATAAGGAAGGTTTAAGTGGGGTTCCTTCCGGTTTTGATAAACTGGACAAATTAACCTCCGGATGGCAACCAAGTGATTTAATTATTATCGCTGCCCGTCCGGGAATGGGGAAAACGGCCCTTACCTTGTCGATGGCCAGAAACATGGCTGTTGGTCACAATATACCTGTTGCTTTTTTCTCCCTCGAGATGTCTGCAGTACAGTTAATCACGAGGTTAATCTCTTCTGAAACCGGGCTGTCTTCAGAAAAATTAAGAACGGGTGATCTTAAAACCCATGAGTGGGAACAATTGAATGTGAAGGTGAAAGATCTTGAGAAAGCCCCTTTATTCATAGATGATACCCCTTCTTTGTCCATTTTTGACCTTAGGGCCAAAGCAAGACGCTTATCCTCTCAACACGGAATAAAATTGATCGTTGTAGATTATTTGCAATTAATGACAGCTGGAAGCTCCGTAAAAGGAGGCAACCGGGAACAGGAAATTTCCACAATTTCACGTAACTTAAAAGCGCTTGCAAAAGAATTGGCTATACCCGTAATCGCACTTTCGCAATTGTCCCGGGCCGTAGAAACCAGGGGAGGGAGCAAGCGCCCCTTATTAAGTGATTTAAGGGAATCTGGAGC
>JAWOHC010000112.1:0-8392 GCA_046496275.1 Gillisia sp. | reverse complement strand
TGAAATTGGAATTGGCAAGGACGGTTTCTTCTGAATCTTCCGGCTGTAAAGCAACCTGAAGGTTGATGTCAAAGCTTTTCTTTCCTTTATACTGAAGGTAGGGAAGCAGTTTTTTTTCAGGTTTGGGACTTTCGGTTCTAAAAGGTTCCAGAGCATCCAAGGTTACGATCCAGGGAGAAATCGAAGAGGCGAAGTTTTTTGCTAAAAACGGACCCAATGGGACATATTCCCATTTTTGGATATCCCGAGCACTCCAGTCATTGAAAAGTACCAGGCCAAAGATATAATCCTCAGCTTCTTCAATAGGAATAGGTTCCCCAAGTTGATTGGCATCTGTAGTGATAAAAGCCATTTCCAATTCAAAATCCACCAATTTTGAAGGAGCTAGTATAGGTTCATCTGCCCCGGCGGGTAAAATTTGTCCCTGAGGTCGGTGAACTGGTATTCCACTTGGAATTATAGAAGAACTTCTGCCGTGATATCCTACAGGAATATGCAGCCAGTTTGGTAAAAGCGCATTTTCAGGATCGCGGAACATTGTTCCCACATTGGTTGCATGTTCCTTGCTGGAATAAAAATCGGTGTAATCACCAACCAAAATAGGAAGTTGCATTTCGATCTCATCCAGCGTGAATAATATGGTATTTCTATCCTCCTGATGATCTTTTAATTTTGAATTTTTAGCATCAAAAATTTCGGCGATCCGGTTTCTTACCAAACGCCAGGTTTTTTTTCCATCGGAAATAAAATCGTTCAGGGTATCCTGGAGAAAAATATCATCGGTTAAGGGGATACCTTCAAAATACCCCAATTGATGTAAAGCTCCAAGATCTATGGCATAATCGCCAATTCTAGTGCCAATGGTAATAATATCGTCCCTTGTTAAAAACACCCCAAAAGGAATGTTTTGTATAGGGAAATCTGTTTCTTCGGGAATGTCCAGCCAGGTTTTTCTTTTAGGATCATTTGCTGTAATAGGCATATATATTTTGTTTTATTCTTAAATCTACTTGCTTCAAATATATTATTTTCCATGCATTAACCGATTGTAATTATTACTTTTGGTGAATATTTAACGAAAAATTTTTTTATGCAACGAGATACCCAAATTTTCGATTTGATAAACCAGGAAGAAAACCGACAATTAAACGGCTTGGAATTAATAGCAAGTGAAAATTTTGTAAGTGACCAGGTACTGGAAGCAGCGGGATCTGTTTTAACAAACAAATACGCCGAAGGCTATCCGGGGAAAAGATATTACGGTGGATGTGAAGTGGTAGACCAGGTTGAAATCCTTGCCATTGAACGTTTAAAGGAGCTTTTTAATGCAGAATATGCCAATGTACAACCACATTCCGGATCCCAGGCAAATACAGCTGTTTTTCACGCCTGTTTAAATCCAGGTGATAAATTCCTTGGATTTGACCTGTCACATGGTGGACATTTAACTCATGGTTCTCCTGTGAATTTTTCAGGAAGATTGTATGAGCCTGTATTTTACGGAGTAGATGAAAAAACCGGTTTAATAGACATGGATGCTGTAGCAGAGATTGCAGAACGGGAAAAACCTAAAATGATTATCGCAGGTGCTTCTGCCTACTCAAGAGAAATTGATTATAAGAGGTTCCGTGAAATCGCCGATAGTATAGGGGCTATTCTCTTTGCAGACATTGCGCATCCTGCGGGACTTATCGCAAAAGGTTTGTTGGGAGACCCTTTGCCGCACTGTCATGTGGTAACTTCCACAACGCATAAAACCCTTAGAGGTCCAAGAGGTGGGATAATAATGATGGGCACAGATTTTGATAATCCTTTTGGGTTGAAACTTAAGAACGGGAACCTTAAAAAAATGTCCTCGCTATTAGATAGTGCTGTTTTTCCTGGAAATCAGGGGGGGCCATTGGAACACATAATTGCAGCAAAAGCAATTGCTTTTGGAGAAGCTTTAACCGATGATTTTCTACATTACACCGTACAGGTTAAGAAAAATGCAAAGGCCCTGGCAAAAGCATTTATGGACAAAGATTACCACGTGATCTCCGGCGGAACAGATAACCATATGATGTTAATAGATCTTCGGAATAAAAACATCACCGGGAAACAAGCCGAAGAAGCCCTTGGAAAATCTGAAATTACCGTAAATAAGAATATGGTTCCTTTTGATGATAAATCTCCTTTTGTGACTTCTGGAATACGTATTGGAACACCTGCTATTACCACACGGGGCTTAAAAGAAGAGGATATGCCCAAAATAGTTGATCTAATAGATAGTGTGATCACAAATTTTGAAGATGAAGCCATTCTGGAAGATGTGAAAAAAGAGGTGAAAAAGATGATGAATGGTAAACCGCTTTTTAGCAGTTAAAACCAAAAAAATATTTTTCAAATTAAAAATCGAATAAAAAAAATAAATTAAAAAAAAATGCTTAAATTATGACGCAATTTTAACTGGTAAAAAAAACGAAATAAATACCAGGTTATAGTTGAGCACAAGTTAAAAATTAAAATCAAATTATGGGTAGATCACAAGAAACGTCTAATAAAAAAGAAAAAGAAAAAAAGAAGTTAAAGAAGAAGAAGGATAAACTTTTGAAGAAGGAAGAGCGCAAAGCAAATTCTGAAAAGGGGCAAAGCCTTGAAGATATGTATGCCTATGTAGATGAAGATGGAAACCTTACATCAACTCCTCCGGATCCAACAAGGAAGAAAACAGTCATAAATACTGAAGATATCGCTATTAGTACTTCCAAGAAAGAAGATGTTGAACCGGAAGATCCAATGAGGAAAGGAACTATTACTTTTTTCAATGATTCTAAAGGCTATGGTTTTATTAAAGATCACGATAGTCAGGAAAGTATCTTTGTTCATATAAATAGTCTTGAAGATTCAGTTTCTGAAAATGATAAAGTTACTTTTGAAACCGAAAGAGGCCAGAAGGGATTAAATGCAGTGAGAGTAAAACTGATGAAATAATATAGTTTGCTTGAAATAAAAAAACGCCTTTTTATGGGGGTTTTTTTATGCGCAAACATTTCATAGGGTTTAGGCCCCTATGAATTCTTAGTTCATTCCGGGATACCAATCTAAAAGCACCACTTCAATATTTGGATTTTTTTGATTCACCAGTTCCTTGAATTTTTCCACATCAGATAAGCCATCCACACCGCGATAATGAAATGGATAAACCTGTTTTGGCTGAAACGCCAGAACTGCATCTGCAGCTTGATCTACGGTCATAGTATAGGGAAGGTTCATCACCACAAGCGCTATGTCGATATTCTTTAGATTGCGCATTTCAGGAATATCTTCTGTATCTCCAGAGATATAAAGTCGTTTTCCGTCCTTTTCAAGAATATACCCATTTCCACGCCCTTTTGGATGGAAGGCATCCGCCGCCTCCGGTAAATTATACATTGGAATTGCTGTTATGCTGAAATCCATAAATTTTTGGGTTTCATCATTGTTAATTACAGAAATCTTATCTCCAAGTTCTTTTGGGAGTTGCTCCTTAACAGCTTGAGGCGCGAAAATTTTGGTATCACCCAATTCCAGAGCAGCCAATGTTTTTGCATCCATATGATCTCCATGAATATCGGTGATCAACACAAAATCCGGATTGGATTTTCCTTTGAATGCTTCAGCACCACCCGTAGGATCCAAATAAATAACTACATCTCCCCATTTGATGACTGCGGTCCCATGTGTTATTGGATCTATGGAAATCGCCACGGAAGGAGGTTCTCCTTCTATGTTTTCCACAGTGGTAACAATTTCTTCATTTTCTTTGGTGTCGTTCTTACAACCTGTAAAAATGAGTGCTAAGCTTAAAATACTCAATAAATTCTTCATGTTTTTTGATAAAGTTACATGTCCAAATACAGAAGGGACAATAAATTGTGAATTTTTTAAGAGATTATTCCTGTTTCGATATATTCCCGGAGGGGTTTGCCAATCATTCTATTGGATAATAGTACATTAGAAGCATAACTTTCCTAATAAACACTTACTTTTAACATTAAGCAGGAGGTGCTGCTCATCCTATACTAATTTCAGATAATTTTATATTTATGAAGCAATCAAATTTCAGCAACACACTACTTTCTTTATCGCTGCTTTTTTTGTCAAGTTGCGCTACGCTTACACATTCCGAATCCCGGGAAGCACAAATCCTTCCTCCCGAAGAACTTTACGGGGAATTATTTTTTGACGTGCAAACCAATAAAGATGTTTTTGAGGACAGCAAAACTTTTGTGGATGCGATTCCATTATATGATGCAGCTAAAATAAGAAGTGACTATGCTAACCTTAAGAGCAAGTCCGCCAGCGAGATTTCTAAATTTGTTTATAAAAATTTTACGGTTCCGGAGGAGCAATCAGTTTATAAAACAGATTCTTCTTCCATCAATGAACACATAACCAAACTTTGGGATGTCTTAAAGCGCCCCGCCGATAAGGAAGTTTCAGGAACCCTACTCCCTTTGCCACACCCGTATATAGTTCCTGGAGGAAGATTTCGGGAGATCTATTATTGGGATAGCTATTTTACGCTGTTGGGACTTCAGGAAGACGGAGAAATTGCGATTATTCAAAATATGGTAGATAATTTTTCACACCTTATCAACGAGTTTGGTTTTATTCCTAATGGAAATAGAACGTATTACCTAAGCAGGTCACAACCTCCGTTTTATTCATTGATGGTGGATGTATTGGCCAAATCAAAATCGGATGCGGTCTATACTTCTTATCTTGAAACGCTTTTAAAGGAATATAATTTTTGGATGACTGGTTCTGAATCTCTTACGCCTACGAGTAATTCTAATAAAAGAGTTGTTAGATTGGAAGATGGAACCATCCTCAATAGATATTGGGACGAAAATAATACTCCAAGACCTGAAAGTTACAGGGAAGATGTAGAAACTGCCACCCTGGCCATCCTTGAATTTCCAAATTTAAAAAGGGAAGATGTTTACAGGGATTTACGGGCCGGAGCAGAATCCGGTTGGGATTTTTCCAGCAGGTGGTTAACAGATGATAAGGAAGATGGGTTCAAGTTATCCAGTATTCATACTACGCATATTATTCCTATAGATCTTAATTCTTTGCTCTATCACCTGGAAGAGACGATTTATAAAGCCTATGGGATAAAGGGTGATTCCAAAAATTACGTGATTTTTAAGCAAAAAGCCATAGCCCGAAAGAATGCCATCCAAAAATATCTTTGGAATGATAAAAAGGAGTTTTTTATGGATTATAACTTTGAAAAAAGAGAAAGTACGCCGGTGTATTCATTGGCAGGAGTATATCCTTTATTTTTTGAATTAGCCGATAATGAACAGGCTGAAAAAGTTACCCAAAAAATAAGGGAAATGTTCCTTAAGCCTGGCGGAGTAGTTAGCACGCCTTACACCACAGGCCAGCAATGGGATGCGCCAAATGGATGGGCCCCGCTGCAATGGATCACAATTTCAGGGTTGAGAAATTATGACCAAAATGAATTGGCTGAAGAAATTAAAGAAAGATGGCTCAATTTGAATAGGCAGGTTTATAAAGACACCTATAAATTACTTGAAAAATACAATGTAGAAGATCTCTCTAAAGAAAGTGGGGGCGGAGAGTATCCCACTCAGGATGGTTTTGGATGGACCAACGGGGTTTTTCAGAAATTATCCAAAGAGTAAACGCTAGCTATTAAAAATTTAAACCTCAAAGCCCAGATCTATCCGGGTTTGGAGGTTTAGATTTTATTTTTATAACTCCAGTTTCATCTTGATATCTCCCCGGGCATAGGGATTATTCTCTTCTATAGGAATTTCTATAAATCCGTATTTTAGGTAGATATAGATGGCATTTTCAAGTTTTCGGTTAGAGTAAATAATAAGCGTTTTCCAGCCTTTCTCTTTGGCGTAATTCAAGGTATGCTCCATCAGTTTCTGACCGATTTTTTTACCCTGAGCTTCAGGAGTTATAGCCATTTTTGTAAGTTCAAAAATTCCATCTTCAATTTTCATCAAAGCCACAGTCCCAATAATACGCGTATCCTCCTTCACGAAAAATATATTTCCGCCGGGTTCGAGAATGTATTTTTCCGGTTTACCAAGAACTTCCCGGTCGTGGTCTTCAACCCAGAAATATTTTTTTAGCCAGGCCAGGTTGAGTTTCTCAAACTCCCCGGCAAATTGGGATGAAAAAGGGATAATTTCTATATTCATTTGTCTTCTGTGATTTTTAGGGGTTTTTGCTGCCAGGGAAATTTACCCTCAATTTCAATTTCCAGGGTAAAACTTAAAACGATTCTGATTAAGACGATCAAACCTAGATTTAAAAGACTTTTAGTTGAAGCATCAAAAACCACAGTTGCAATAATATCTGCAGCTATAAGGAATTCCAGCCCTAAAAGAATAGCTCTTCCCAGTTCTTTTCTAATGATCTTAAAGGATCGAAAAGTTTCTCCCTGCTTTTTAAATAAATACCGACTTAAAGCCCAAAAGGCACCTATAACAATAATTAAAATGCCGATAACCTCAATAAGCATTGCAGTATATTCTATGAAAATTTGTAAACTTTCGCTCATCAGACAGGATTTATAAAATCGGTGATGAAATAGCTAAGCGCTTTTCCAACATCAAAAATTTGATGCTCCTGCGGTGCAGCTTCGCATATATGCAGATAACGGATATTTTTTTGTTCAGAGGCGATCTTTATAAAATTCCTGACCATATTTATAGGGAAACCTGTTGGAGACTGAGCGCTGCTTGGAAAATCCTTGATCGCGTCGCAATCCAATTCCAGTCCAAAATCTTCCTGAGCGGTGAAATCCAGTTCTTCCCGGAATGCCTTTATGATGGATTCTGAAGATTTTAAAGTAAGATGTTCAAAAAGCCTAAAATGATCATTTGGAGACTGCATGATTTCTTTGAAAATGTAGTCGGGGGTGTAATTTTGATGTAATCCAAAAACACGGTATTTCCCAAGGATATTTTCTTTTCGGGCAAAACTGAAGCCGTTCCCACTGTGGCGATAATCGGTTTTTCTAAGATCGGTATGCGCATCGATATTCAGAATATTCAAAGGTTTCCCAAGCGCTTTAAATACTCCTTTTATATTTCCGTAGGCATTATTATGTCCACCCCCCACGATGATTGGAATTTTTCCTGCTGCAATTATTCGCTCCACCACATCGCTCACGACAGTATCCAATTTGGAAACCAGGTCACCTAGTTTTACGAGATAATTTGGATCTTCCTGATCAATATTCGCTGCTTTAGCCATTAAGTCTTTACACTCAATTTCCCCGAGTATAAGCACATTTCCCGGATTGGTGTATTGATTGGCCTGAATGTTTAGGAGGGATTTTAAACATGCTTCCCATGCTTTTGAAGCTCCTGGTTTCCCCAGATTTCCCCGAATGCCAATATCCTCCGGAATTCCGAACAGCACATACCTGGCTTTGGAATCCTCCAACTCATTAAAATCCTTTATAAAACTTAATTCTTCTCCAAGCCTGGTTTCCCCTTCCCGACTTGAAATAAAGTGGGCTATACTTTTTTGATCGTATAATTTAAATCCTTCCATTATTCCACCAATTTTCCGTTAATGTAAACATCCTCAATGGCATTAGTGCCAAAAGCATATGGCAAATAAGCATAGGATGGAATATTTTTAGTAACTATAAAATTTGCTTTTTTTCCTCTTGAAATACTTCCGTGGGTCTTGCCTAGCCCCATTGCATAGGCGGCATTTATTGTGGCTGCATTGATGGCTTCTTCCGGAGTCATTTTCATTTTAATACAGGCCAGGGAAACCACAAGATTCATGTTTCCGCTGGGAGAACTTCCGGGATTGAAATCGGTAGCAAGAGCCAGGGGTAAACCGGCTTCCATAATTTCTCTTGCAGGGGTATATGGAATACTCAAAAATAAGGAGCATCCGGGAAGTGCAACAGGCATGGTTAGGGTGCCTATTAAACTCTTTATATCCTCCGGGGTCATGATCTCAAGATGATCAACACTAATTGCATTGTGAGCAACACCCGCTTGCACGCCTCCAATCGCGTTGAATTGATTCACGTGGATTTTTGCTTGTAATCCATATTGTTGTCCGGCTTCCAAAAGCCTGTTGGTATCCTCAATACTGAAATAACCTTTTTCACAAAAAACATCGATATATTCTGCAAGATTTTCTTTTGCAACCACAGGTAATATTTCTGTAATAACCATATCAAGATATTCCTCTTTTCGGTTTTTGTATTCAGAGGGTAGGGCATGCGCTCCTAAAAAGGTAGCTTTTACGGGTAAACTGTAATTCTCCTTTAATTTTTTGATTACCCGAAGCATTTTTAACTCTCCTTCTTTGGTAAGCCCATAACCTGATTTTATTTCAATCGCCCCTGTTC
>JAWOHC010000107.1:0-4399 GCA_046496275.1 Gillisia sp. | reverse complement strand
AGGCACCATAGCAAGTGTGATCTTTGGAGTGGCTATTGCTACTGCCCTTATGCCTCCGTTGTGTACCGTTGGATATGGCCTTGCCATTGGAAATTGGGCATATGCCGGGGGAGCCATCTATCTCTTTTCCATAAATGCTGTCTTCATAGCTCTTACTACATTTGTGGTCTCTAAACTGCTTAATTTCCCTTTGGTTAAATATGTAAACAGTAAAAAAAGAAAGCGCACTGCGCAAATCGCATCCACGATTGCTATTATTGTAATGATACCAAGTGTTATTCTTTTTGTAAATCTTTTACAGAAGCAATTTTTTGAAACCAGCGCAAAGGAATTCCTGACTGACGTTGTGCGGTATACCGGAACAGAGAAAATTAAAACTACGCAGGATTATAATAAAAAAGAGATTGAAGTTTATTTAATAGGGGCTCCGGTTCCTGAAGAAACTATTCAAACCTGGAGGGAACAATTAAAAGATATCCAGGCTCTTAATGAATCTACGCTTATCGTTCATCAGGGATCCAGTCCAAATGGAGATATGGCGTTGCTTTCAACCCAGGTTCGAACAGGGATTCTGGAGGACCTTTATGTAAAGAATCAGGAAGTAATCGAAAATAAAGATTCTAAAATTTCACTCTTAGAAAATGAATTGTTGAAATACAAACAGGGAGATTTTTCTTTTAAGGAGATTAGCGACGAGGTTAAGGTGAATTATTCCAATATTTCCAATCTCAGTTTTGCGAATACCATCTCTACAAACTTCTCAAAAATAGATACGATCCCAACCTTTAATATTACCTGGAAACAAAATATCAATAGCAGCACAAAAAATGCTGATGCTGAAAAAATTCAGAAATGGCTAACGCTTAGGTTAAAACTAGATACGCTGGCAGTAAAATCCATGAATTAATTAGAGACCCTGATTCTGGGCTTCCCGTACTTTTTTAAAGAGATCGGAAGTGTAAACGAAGTCTGTTACCGTTTTGTCATCGGTTTTGAAAATTTGGGATTTGTCACCTTTCCAGGCCAATACACCGTCTTTTAGAAAAGCGATGTTCTCTCCAATTTCCAGCAAGGAGTTCATATCATGGGTAATTATTATAGTTGTGATATCGTATTCTACAGTGATATCATGAATAAGGTTATCAATAATGGTTGCAGTATGGGGATCCAGACCGGAGTTTGGCTCGTCACAAAACAAATATTTAGGTTTATTCACTATTGCACGGGCAATGGCAACCCTTTTTTGCATTCCTCCACTAATTTCTGAAGGGAATTTTTTTGCTGAATCTTCCAGGTTAACTCTTTTTAATACCTCTTCTACCCGTTCGTGCAGGTCCTTTTTTCTTTTTTTGGTGAACATTCTTAACGGAAACATAACATTTTCTTCTACGGTCATGGAATCAAACAGAGCTCCTCCCTGAAATAACATTCCTACTTCCTGTCTAAGTTCTCGCTTTTCTTCATCGGTCAAATCTGAATAAGACCTGCCATCATACTCAATAGTTCCTTCCTCTGGCGTGAAAAGTCCCAACATGCATTTCATAAGCACACTTTTTCCCGATCCGGATTGGCCAATTACCAGATTGGTTTTACCGGTTTCAAAAACAAAGTCAATTCCTTTTAAAATTTCCTCGTCCCCAAATCTCTTTTTTAAATTTTTAATTTCTATCATTAGCTAAGCAGTAATTGGGTTACAATATAATTGGTGACGATAATGACCACACTGGTCCATACGAAGGAAGTGGTGCTGGCCTTTCCTACTTCCAGGGATCCACCAGTCATGTAATATCCATGGTAGGCCGGAATGGTGGCAAGAATTAATGCAAACAAAAAGGTTTTAAAAAATGCGTAAAATATATGATATCCTTCGAAATCGGTTTGAAGTCCTTCGATAAATTCTTCAGCCCCAACAAAACCACCAAGTACGGCAGCAGAATAAGCTCCCACTATCCCCAAAAACATAGATAATGCAATAACAAAGGGATATGTTAACATTGCGATAATTTTAGGGAAAATCAAATAATTGAGAGAATTTACTCCCATAACTTCCAGGGCATCGATTTGTTCAGTAACCCGCATAGAGCCAATACTGGATGTTATAAAAGATCCTACTTTTCCTGCCATAATAATAGAAATAAATGTAGGAGAGAATTCAAGAATTATGGATTGCCTTGCAGCAAACGCAATCAGGGTTTTTGGGATTAAGGGATTGTTAAGGTTTAATGCGGTTTGCAAGGCAACAACACCACCAATAAAAAAGGATAGAAATGCAACGATCCCTAAAGAGCCAATTATAAGTTGATCTATCTCTTTGAATATAAGCTCTTTTAAAACAGAAGCTTTGGTCATTCGGACAAACACGCCCTTTAGCATTAAAAAGTATTCACCAATCGAATTGAGGTACCTCATTTATTAATTTTTGTAAAGCTAAAATACTAAATTTTACGGGGAAACAATTTAACGTAGAATTAAACTTTAACACTCAGTATTTAGTAAATTTGAGGCTTAATGTTTTAATCATATTTATGAAGAATTACGCCTTGCTTTTTGTTTTTTCCCTATGCTTTTTAACAGTGGATGCTCAAGCGCCAAAAACAACAACTACCGATAATGAAAAACCTAAGCTTGTTGTAGGTATTGTAGTAGATCAAATGCGCTATGATTATATCACCCGCTTTTGGAGTAAATATGGCCAGGAAGGGTTCAAAAGGCTCATAAATGAAGGTTATTCTTTTAAAAACACCCATTTTAATTATATCCCTACCTACACTGCGCCGGGACACGCATCTGTTTTTACGGGGACTACCCCTCAAAACCACGGAATAATAGGGAATGGATGGTATAATAAGTTTGAAAAAAAGGAAGTCTATAATGCCGGAGATGATTCTGTGGAATCTGTAGGAACTTCTACCGATGCAGGAAAAATGTCTCCACATCGAATGATCGCAACTACTGTGGCAGATGAAAATAGATTGTTTACTCAAATGAAGGGTAAAACCATAGGAGTAGGGATAAAGGACAGGGGCGCTATTTTGCCTGCCGGACATACGGCCAATGCTGCGTATTGGTTTCAGGGGAGAGATGAAGGAAAATGGATCACGAGTACCTATTATATGGATAAATTGCCGAATTGGGTAAATGAATTTAATAATTCGGGAAAAGCAGCTTCCTACATAAAAACGTGGAATACGCTTGGCGATATTGCAACCTATACAGAAAGTGGACCTGATCTTACCGAATTTGAAGAAGGTTTTGATGGACAAACCACTTTTCCGTATGACCTGGCAGCACTTTCCACAGAAAAAAACAAATTTGAACGTGTTAAAATTTCGCCCTTCGGGAACTCACTTACTACCGATTTTGCCATTGCAGCTATGAAAGCTGAAGAGCTTGGGAAAGATAATTTCACCGATTTTCTTACTATAAGTTATTCCAGTACAGATTATATAGGACATAATTTTGGCGTTAATTCAAAGGAGGTTCAGGACACGTATTTGCGCCTTGACCTTGACCTTGCAAGGTTATTAAGAGCATTGGATGAACAGGCTGGAGCGGGGAATTATACCGTATTTTTAACTTCGGATCATGGTGGGGTAGACGTTCCTTCCTATTTAAAAACGGTTAAAATTCCATCCGGGTATTTTGACACTAAAGACTTTGATGCTAAGTTGAAAGATTTTGTTGAGGAAGCATTTGATACTTCAGGGCTAATCGAAGAATTTGATAATTACCAGATCTTCTTTGATTATGAAGCTCTTCGGAAAGCGGATATTAAAGCGTCTGATCTTGAGAATGCACTTGCCCACTTTATTTTACAGTATCCACAAGTGAATAATGTATTTACCAGAAGTCAAATGCAAAATACCACGTTCTCTGAAGGAACGGCAAAGTTGGTTCAAAACGGATTTAATCAAAAACGAAGCGGAGATGTGATTATGGTCTTAAAACCATCTGTGATCTCCTATTCCAAAACGGGTTCAACCCACGGTAGCGGATTTAATTATGACACGCACGCGCCTCTTATTTTCTTCGGAAGTGGAGTGCCTCAGGGAAGCACTTTCGAGCATTCTGAAATTATAGATATTGCACCAACGATTTCAGCAATCCTTGGTATTTCAAATCCTAATGCGGCAACCGGAAAGCCTTTATATATTATGTTGGATAAGAAAAAGTAGCAGTTCTGTTTTTTTAAAACTTATAGTATTTTACGTCGCATTTTTTGCCATCGTAAATTTCTTATAAAGCGGCCTTCTTCTTCGGAAACAAGAAAAGGCTGCTTTTCTTGTTTTGCCTTGAAATATCCGCTGAGGTAATCGTTGAAATAACCAAAATTTCTTTTTAGAAATGCCAATTTAGCGGAAGCTATCAGGGTGATGAAAAATCCGTACCGAAGCCGGTA
>JAWOHC010000072.1:0-9927 GCA_046496275.1 Gillisia sp. | reverse complement strand
AAATTTTATGTTGATTGGATCAAAGTGACCGAGAATTAGGGAATATCAATAATTTTTATTTAGTTTTATCAGGTTATTAAAATTTCCCCATGAAAAATAAAACATACCTTATCCTTATCACCATTGTGTCCGCTCTTGGCGGACTCCTTTTTGGTTATGACACCGGCGTGATAAACGGTTCCCAATATTATTTCAGCCAGTATTTTGACCTGGATCCCGGGATGAAAGGTTGGGTTGTGGGGAGTGCTTTAATAGGATGTTTTGTGGGTGCTATCGTTGCCGGGCCCTTAAGCAATGCTATAGGAAGAAAATATTCACTTATAATCTCTGCTGCGTTATTTTCACTTTCGGCCTGGGGTTCAGGATTACCGGCATTTTTACCGGAATCTGTTTCCCTTTTGGTTGCTTTCAGGCTTCTTGGCGGACTCGGGATTGGGATAGCTTCTATGAACGCACCAACCTATATCGCAGAAATCGCTCCTGCCAAGATTCGAGGGACCCTTGTAAGTTATTATCAACTTGCTATTGTTGTAGGTTTTTTCGTGGTGTTTTTAGTGACTTATTTCATTGGAAATAGCGCCACCGAAGCCGAGAATATTCAGGATGGATGGAGATGGATGTTTTGGTCTGAACTTATTCCGAGTTCCTTGTTTTTAATACTGTTATTTTTTGTTCCAAAAAGCCCAAGGTGGCTTGCTTTAAAAGGGCTTAAATCTGAAGCATTCAAAGTTCTTACACGCATTCACGGAGAAGAAGTTGCCAATGAGGAAATCCGCGATATTGAAAGATCCATTGAAAAAGATAAAGGTAAAGTCAAACTGAACATATTTGCAAAAGGGGTATTTGCTATCATTGTGATAGGAACGGTATTATCCGTTTTGCAACAATTTACCGGTATTAATGCGGTGCTTTATTACGGCGCCGATATTTTTGAAAGCGCTCTTGGTTTTGGTCAGGAAGATGTATTGCAACAACAGGTCTTGCTGGCTGCAATTAACCTGGTATTTACCTTTGTAGCTATGGCAACAGTAGATCGGTTTGGAAGAAAACCATTGATCTATATTGGAGCCGTAGGAATGTTGGCCGGATTTTTAATGCTTGGTGCAACCCTAATGACCGATTCTGTAGGACTGCTTTCTTTGGTGGGTGTCCTGTTGTTTATAGCATCTTTCGCAATGTCTATGGGACCTGTGGTATGGGTGATCTTATCGGAAATGTTCCCGAACAATATGCGTAGTACTGCAATGTCTATAGCCGTTGCGGCACAATGGGCAGCAAACTACGTGGTAACCCAATCTTTTCCTTTGGTTGCAGAAAGCGAAGTCAATAAAAGCGAATATTGGAATGGATCTTTACCTTATTTTATATTCTCCGTATTTATCCTTGCCATCATATTCTTCACCTATAAGTACATTCCTGAAACAAAAGGAAAATCACTTGAAGAGCTGGAAGATATGTGGGACATTCCTGAGGAAGCAAAGAAAATCGTTTAATACAATAGCCTGCCTGAGAATTTTTAGGAGGACCAGTTATAATTGAAAAAAGGAATTTAAACCGATACTAAAAATCAGTTTAAGTTCCTTTTTTGTATGAAGAATTTTTTTAGTAATTGAGATGCTTCCTCTTCCATGATCCCCGATTTCACTTTTGTTTTTGGATGGAGCTTGGTGCCCATTTTACGAAATCCACGTTCCGTATCACTTGCTGCAAATACAAGATTGGAGATCTGGCTCCAGTAAAGAGCTCCTGCACACATCTGGCAGGGTTCCAGGGTTACGTACATCGTGCAGTTTTTAAGGTATTTCCCTCCCAGGTAATTAGCGGCGGCGGTGATGGACTGCATTTCGGCATGGGCGGTAACATCATTCAGTAATTCTGTAAGATTATGCCCACGGGCGATTATCTTTTCATCAATCACAACAACAACTCCTACTGGAATCTCGCCTTTTTCAAATGCCATCTCCGCTTCCTGAAGCGCTTTCCTCATAAAATATTCATCATCAAAAGGAGTAAGTATCATATGTAATTAGTTATTATTTCGACTTCGCTCAATACAAGCGTTTTTTAATGGTCATATGTAATTCGCATACCTTCATCGATGTTTGCATCTGGTTTCCGTTATGCTCATTTCATAATGCAATTTTAAGTTTCCGAAAGGTATAAATAAATTCGAAAATCGGTAATTTATCAGCCCGCATTTTTGGGTTGTTTTTGACATTCTGAGGTAGTCGAAAATCGTTAATTCGGGATTCGTTAACTTTTTCAGTTTTGGATTTAGATGCTTTATTTGTTACATTTTCTGACTAAAAATGGTTGAACTGCATCACAGCGTTACTTCATCACTTCATCACTTGTTTTCCTATTAAATTTTTAAATTTTGAATTATTTTTAAACAGATTCAAAATGTACCTTTGTTTTTATGGCTGAAAGTATTTTAACGAACATCGATTCTCCTTCCGATCTGCGAAAGCTTCCGCAGGAGAAACTTCCTGAACTTGCAGCTGAATTGAGGAAATTTATCATTGATATTGTTGCAACTAAGGAAGGTCATCTTGGTGCCAGTCTTGGTGTGATAGAACTTACCATTGCGATTCATTATATCTTTAATACTCCTGAAGATCTTTTGGTTTGGGATGTTGGACACCAGGCGTACGGACATAAAATCCTTACAGGAAGAAGGGATACCTTCCATACCAATAGACAATTAAACGGCCTTAGCGGATTTCCTAACCGGCTTGAAAGCGAGTTTGATGCTTTTGGAGTCGGGCATTCGTCTACCTCTATTTCGGCAGCATTGGGAATGGCGCTGGCCTCTAATTTGAAAGGTGAATTTCAAAAACAACATATAGCCATAATAGGGGATGCCTCTATCGCCAGCGGAATGGCCTTTGAAGGACTAAACCACGCAGGGGTTACCAATGCAAATCTTTTGGTGGTTTTAAATGATAATGCCATTGGAATAGATCCCAGCGTGGGCGCTCTAAAACAATACCTCACCAAAGCCAGGGTAGGTTACAAACCTTCTCAGGACAATATCATTGAAGCGCTGAATTTTAAATATTTCGGGCCGGTAGATGGTCATGATATTCCCGAATTGCTGAAAGCATTTAATGAGCTGAAAAAGATCAAAGGTCCAAAATTCCTTCACGTGATCACGAAGAAGGGAAAAGGCCTGCAGAAAGCTGAAGAGGACCAGGTGAAATACCATGCTCCTGGAAAATTCACTGCCGAAACGGGGGAACTGTTGCCCTATAACACAGATGGATTGCCCTTAAAATATCAGGATGTTTTTGGCCTTACGCTCGTTGAACTGGCTGAAAAAAACAACAAAATAATAGGGATCACGCCGGCAATGCCTACGGGAAGTTCCTTGAAATTTATGATGGATGCTTTTCCGGACCGGGCTTTTGATGTTGGTATTGCAGAGCAGCATGCCGTTACTTTAGCAGCGGGAATGGCTACCAGCGGATTCACGGTTTTTTGCGCCATTTATTCCACTTTTCTACAACGAGCATATGATCAGGTGATCCATGATGTTGCATTGCAAAATCTCCCGGTTATTTTCTGCCTGGATCGTGCAGGATTGGTTGGGGAAGATGGAGCAACTCACCATGGGGTATTTGATATCGCATATTTGCGTTGTATTCCAAACCTGATTATAGCAGCGCCCTCCAATGAGGTAGCACTTCGTAATTTGATGTATACTGCTCAATTAAATTTAACTTCTCCGCTGGTAATTCGGTACCCCCGGGGCAGAGGGGTCGTATTGGACTGGAAACAGGAATTTAGAGAGGTTGAATTCGGGAAAGGAAAGAAACTGAAAGATGGAACCAAACTGGCGGTAATAAGTATTGGTAGTATTTGTACGAATGTGAAGGCTGCTATTGCAAGTCTCGATTTTTCAGAAGAGATAGCCCATTATGACGCCCAATTTGTTAAACCTCTGGATGAGCGCATGCTTCACGATATTTTTGATATTTTTGACAAAATAATCACTGTGGAAGATGGCGTGATTTCAGGTGGTTTTGGAACTGCAATTCTGGAATTCGCTTCAATAAACCAATATCATGCTCAAATAAAGTGTTTAGGGATACCAGACAAATTTATTGAGCATGGAAATATCACGGAATTACAAGAAATCGCTAAAATTGACGTTAAAAGTATAGCGAATGCAATCAATCATTTTCTAAAGTAACTAAAGTTAATGCTTACATAAATTTTTTGATCCTCATGCAATCCAAATTATTCCTTATTCTGGTCCTTCTTTCTAATTTTTCAATTGTTTCTGCAAAGGAATATTACCTGGTTAAAAACGATACTGTCCAAAGCGATACTGTGGCTGTAGACAGTGTTTTAACAGAAGCACAGGAGGAAGTAATAATTCTGTGGACCGAAAAAAATGCACTTGGTGTTAATTTTAACGAAGTTGCTTTTATAAACTGGAATGCGGGGGGGAATAATTCTATTGCTGCAAACTTCTATGGGAATTTTGAGCGGAATTATAAAAAGGAACTCCTTTCCTGGAAAACAAACGCCTCGATACGATATGGATTGAATGCACAGGAAGGACGTGAGTTAAGGAAAACGGATGATCAGATAATATTCAACTCCACAGCAGGTTACAGAAGGGATTCCACTTCAAACTTCAGGTATTCGGCTAAATTTAATTTCAATACACAGTTTGCAAGTGGGTATCGATATCCAAATACCGATAATCCCATCTCCAAATTTATGGCCCCCGGTTATGTTTTTTTAGGAATAGGAACGGAATATACCGACCCCAAAGAGGATCTTACCGTATACCTATCTCCGGTAACTCAAAAGTCTACTTTTGTACTCGACCAGGGTTTTGCAAATGATGGAAGGTTTGGGGTTACTCCGGCTGTAAGGGATGAAGAAGGAAATATTATTCAAAAAGGTGAAATGATTCGTACAGAGTTTGGGATGTTGTTAACCAGTGGGTTTTCAAAGGAAATTTTTTCAAATGTAAAGCTGGATAATCAATTGAGCCTGTATTCAGATTATCTCAATAAATTTGGAAATATTGATGTGGATTGGGAACTGAATTTAAACCTTACTGTGAACGATTTCGTGAAAGCCAGTATAGGTTCTCATCTAAAATACGATGACGATATAAAAGTTCAGGCGGATACCAATAATGACGGTGAGCTTGAAAGCCTGGGGCCAAAAATCCAGTTCAAACAAATGTTGGGAGTAGGGGTGGTGTACGAATTTTAAATCTGTCTACTATCTGGAAAACCCGGTTTTAAAGTTTTAATCCCTTATATTTTTCAAAGGAAGCAACCGTGTTTCCATCGGTTAAAGATGCCGTAAAAGAGCATATTTGGATAAGGGATGTATATAAAGATTGTCCTTCAGGTAGTACCAATTTTGGGACAGACCTTCTTACAAGGTTGTTAAAGTTGGATTCTGGTGTGGTTTCATCTGGTAAAAATGCCTGGGTATAAGTGTCCAGTAAATGGGAAAGCATTTTATATCCTGCAATTTCCTTATTAATCACCTCTTCGCTCTGATAAATTCGTTCCACACTTATCTTGATAATATCCTTTATCTGTGCCTCGTAACTGCTTTTGTCAAACAGCGAATGATGGAATTCTCCTGCCAAAATAGCTTCTTCATTTTTCAGGAATAATGCTACCGCTTCTGTAATTAGCGTATTTATAGCAAGTGCCCTTAAATAGCTTAACCTGTCGGCAGTAGTGGTGAGGCTGTTGTATTTTGAGGTGTTAATGCTGTTTTTTACCAATTTAATAAGGTATTCCAGCGCATATTCCTCATCGATCAATCCAAGGTTGATCCCGTCCTCAAAATCAATGATGGTATAACAAATATCATCTGCTGCTTCCACCAAAAATGCCAATGGATGTCTTGCAAAAGCGATGTTTTCTCCGGTTCTTATCTCTTTAAGCCCCAGTTCTTTTGCAATATCTTCAAATATGTGTTTTTCTGTTTGAAAGATCCCAAATTTTTTATCGCCTATATTCCTGGTGGGTTTATGCGGAAGGGATTCTTTGGGATATTTCGTAAATGCTCCCAGAGTGGCATAAGATAGCCTGAGTCCACCCTCAATTCCCGGGCGGTTTTCGGTCAGGATCTTAAAGCCGTTGGCATTTCCTTCAAATTTAATCAAATCTTCATATTCTTTTGCTGAAAGCTGCTCCTTAAAACGTATTCCATTTCCCAAACTGAAATATTCCCCGATGGCTTTTTCTCCGGAATGCCCGAAAGGCGGATTTCCAATGTCATGGGCGAGTGCTGCGGCTGCGACTATAGCGCCAAAATCGTTCATCTGATAGCCGTGAATGGTATTGAGGTGTGGATGCTTCTCCAGGATCTTTTGTCCCGCCAGACGGCCTAAGGATCTTCCCACCACCGAAACTTCCAAACTGTGGGTAAGCCGGGTATGAACAAAATCGGTTTTTGAAAGCGGTATGACCTGGGTTTTATCCTGTAAACTGCGGAAGGCCGAAGAAAATATAATTCGGTCGTAATCCACTTCAAAACCCAAACGGGTTTCATTTTGTTCTTTTCGAAGGCGTTTGTTCTTATCTCCAAACCTCTTTAAGGACAGGAGTTGTTCCCAATTCATCATCTTGTATTGTTTGTTTTCTTTCAGTGGGGAAGATATCTTTTTTATTGCTTTTTTTCTGCATCAATTTGGGAGATCTGTGGTCTAATTTTTTTCCCGCAGATTTCCGCCGATATTTTTGTTTTTATAATTATTTTTTCTGCGTCAATCTGCGAGTTCTGCGGGCTAATTTTTTTTCCCGCAGATTTCCGCAGATTTCGAAATTATTTTGTCAGTAATTTTTTAGCATTTTCATCGGCTTTTTTTAACCGCAAAGAGCGCAAAAAAATTTAATCTTTTTTCAGGTGTATCTTATATCCAAAGTCTTTGCTCTTTTTTCTCTTCTCTTTTTTCTCAATTCTCAATATTCATATCTAAAAAAGGGAAGTAAACTTTCGAATACTTCCCTTTTCTTTGGTATGCGCAAATTTGTTGGGGGGATAGGTTTTTATAATAATTTTTAATTCGTCAGTAATTTTTTAGCTTCTTAAAAGGTTATATCTTACTTAAAAAACGCGCCTTTTTTAACCGCAAAGGGCGCAAAGAGCACAAAGATTTCTTATTTTCTCAGGTTCACCTTAAATCCAAAGTCTTTTCTCTTTAATCTCTTCTCTATTTTCTCAATACTAACATCTCACATCTATTTAAGATCCACACATCAAACAATCGTCTCCTTCGGCTTCCTTGGACTGTGCGATTAGCGCACGTAATTCTTCTGGAGAAAGAGCGGTGCTGGAAGATGCGGCTTTAATTTGTGCAGGTTGCGAAACCGGCGCTTCCATAGGCTCTACAAAGGCTGGTTCCGGTTCTTTTTTTTCCTCCTTTTTAAGGGTGAATTTTATAGCATCTACGGCGCTTTTGGTTCGTAAATAGTACATTCCGGTTTTTAATCCGCTTTTCCAGGCATAAAAGTGCATAGAAGTAAGCTTGCTGTAATTTGCATTTTCCATGAACAGGTTCAGCGATTGCGACTGATCTATGAAATAACCGCGGTGTCTGGACATATCTATGATATCCTTCATGCTCAATTCCCACACGGTTTTATAAAGATCTTTTAAATCCTGTGGAATAACGTCTATTTCCTGCACCGATCCGTTTGCACGCATAATGGCATCCTTCACATCATCGGTCCATAAATTGAGCGCTACCAAGTCATCAAGCAGGTGCTTGTTCACGACTATAAATTCCCCGGAGAGTACTCTTCGGGTATAAATATTTGAGGTATAGGGTTCAAAAGCTTCATTGTTTCCGAGGATTTGTGACGTGGATGCAGTTGGCATAGGGGCAACAAGTAATGAGTTTCTCACTCCGTTTTTTACAACCTCTTTTCTAAGTTTTGCCCAATCCCAGCGTCCGCTTAATTCTTCATCTTCAATTCCCCAAAGGTTGTGCTGAAATTGCCCTTTACTTATAGGCGATCCTTTAAAGGTGGAGTAGGGGCCTTCTTCCTGAGCCAGTTCCATGGATGCGGTTACGGCAGCAAAATAGAGGGTCTCGAAGATCTCCTGATTTAGCTTCTTGGCCTCATCGCTGGTAAATGGCATTCTTAGTTTGATAAAAGTATCTGCAAGTCCCTGAACTCCCAATCCTATTGGACGGTGTCGCGTATTGGAATTTTCAGCTTCTTTCACCGGATAATAATTCCTGTCGATCACCCTGTTGAGGTTTCTGGTAACTCTTTTAGTGATCTTAAAGAGTTCCTTGTGATCAAATTCATCACCCTTTATAAACATAGGCAAAGCGATGGAAGCCAGGTTGCACACAGCAATCTCGTCCGGGCTTGTAAATTCCATGATTTCCGTGCATAAATTTGAGGAACGGATCGTCCCTAAATTTTGCTGATTTGATTTCCTGTTGGCAGCATCCTTATACAACATATAAGGAGTTCCGGTCTCTATTTGAGATTCCAGGATTTTTTCCCATAATTCCCGCGCTCTGATTGTTTTCCTGCCTTTAGCTTCACTTTCATATTTCAGGTATAGTTCATCGAATTCATCTCCATGGATGTTGTAAAGATTGGGGCATTCATTTGGGCACATAAGCGTCCAGTGTGCATCTTCTTCCACGCGTTTCATGAAAAGATCCGGGATCCACATCGCATAAAAAAGATCGCGGGCCCGCATTTCTTCTTTTCCATGATTTTTCTTTAAATCCAGAAAGTCGAAGATATCGGCGTGCCAGGGTTCCACATACATTGCGAAGGAGCCTTTTCGTTTTCCGCCACCCTGGTCTACATAGCGGGCGGTATC
Organism: Gillisia sp.; assembly: GCA_046496275.1. Lineage (GTDB taxonomy): Bacteria > Bacteroidota > Bacteroidia > Flavobacteriales > Flavobacteriaceae > Gillisia. Next base: position 1,089 of record JAWOHC010000072.1, on the reverse strand, counting down.
ATTAAAAACCTTCAGCATAGGAACAATTCCATTGGAAGTTCCGTTGGTCCCGGAAATATAGGATCCGGTAGCGCGCACATTGTGAATAGACAATCCAATTCCGCCGGCAGACTGGGATATTTTTGCCGTTTGCTTCAGGGTATCGTAAATTCCATCGATGCTGTCATCCTTCATGGTAAGAAGGAAACAGGAAGACATTTGTGGTTTTGGGGTACCGGCGTTAAATAATGTTGGGGTAGCGTGTGTGAAATATTTTTTGGACATCAGCTCATAGGTCTCTATAGCCGATTCGATATCATTCAGGTGAATTCCCACAGAAACGCGCATCAACATATGCTGCGGACGTTCTGCGATCTCGCCGTTTAGTTTTAAAAGGTAGGAACGTTCCAGGGTCTTAAATCCGAAATAATCATAATTGAAATCCCGGTTGTAAATAATGGTGCTGTCAAGCAGTTCTTTATTCTCCTGGATCACTTTAAAAACCTCATCTGCCAGGAGGGGTGCTTTTTTGCCCGTTCTGGGGTTGACATACTCATAAAGATCTGTCATTACTTCAGAAAAGTTCTTCTTGGTATTTTTATGCAGGTTGGAAACAGAGATGCGTGCTGCTAACCTGGCAAAATCCGGATGGGAAGTGGTCATGGTAGCCGAAACTTCTGCAGCCAGATTATCGAGTTCACTGGTGGTAACCCCTTCATATAATCCTTCAATCACGCGCATGGCAACCTTTAAGGGATCTACCCTTTCATTGAGGCCATAGCACAGTTTCCTGATCCTGGCTGTGATTTTGTCAAACATCACCGGCTCTTTATGTCCATCTCTTTTTAATACATACATAGATTGATTTTTTTTTAGTGGATTTGCAGAGAAGAAGTACTTACCCACAAACGGAAATTTTATAATGGATCCATAATCCAAACAGCGCATCCGTGGGGGGATTTGCTGTTTTAGAATTACAGAAATATATTTATTGATTAAAAAAACCGGACAGAGTCGTGATGGGGGGCACGACCTTTTCCGGTGGAGCGCTTATTTAAAAATCGGCGTCAAAACTTATTTTATTGGTGTCTTTGTCTTTGTTCATCACTC
>JAWOHC010000037.1:0-16539 GCA_046496275.1 Gillisia sp. | reverse complement strand
ATAAAATCGGATTTGTTAACGGAAATGGTACAACAACCGTTCTGTTGTCCCGGTTTTATCGGTAAGGACCAGTTCGGGGAGTCCGGTTATTATGGCATCGCCGTTTTGGGTAGTAATTCCGTCATCATAGGAACAGAAAAAAGTCGTGGCTATAGTCTTGTAACTCATGGTCCAGCCGGAGGGTGCTTCAGCCGCTTCTTTTTCGGCAATTTTTTTAAAGGTGTTTAAATAATCGGGATCCAGCGGAATATGGAGTTTTCCTTCCGCATTTAAACTGCCCAACTGGGTTATCTCTCCATTGAACATTCCAAAGTAGGCGATAATGCTTTCCCCATGCATCCAGTTGTTCACCTTTCCTTGTATGCTGTTCTGGGCGGTTAGAAAAAAAGGAAAGAGAAAACAAAAACCCAATGCCGTCATTTTAAAGTATAAATTCTTCATAATTCAAGGTTTAAACCGGATGGATCCGGAGAAATAAAGACAAGAAATTACATTGAGTATACGGCAATTCCTATACCTGTTTTCCCTAGGTTTTGAAATTCCGGGTATTGGATTTTTAACCCATTATAGAAGGTTTAGTTTTCCAAGACCTACCCGAATTATTCAGGTGGACTTGCCTTGAATTTTAAAAAGTATTTTCCTCCCGGTAATTATCGGGAAATACCTTGTGGGTTTGCCCCGGGGGTAATTCTTTAGAGTTAAAAGGAACATGATAAATTGAGATTTTTCATGATTAGTTAATTTTAAAAGAATATTTAAAAAGCGGCTTAACTTAGCAAGCTGCCTACAGCCAATATTTTTCAGAAGATTCTAAAAATATTTTTTGCGTAGACACATCCTGAAAATTAATAAGTACCAAGTGAAAATGGAAATGAATAAAAATATTCCCGAAAAGGATATGGAGGAACTTCGTTTTGCAAAGCAATTACTGGACAACCCTGGACTTGCGGCAAGGATCACCAATTATATTGGAATGCCCATTGAAAAAGGATTTGATATGCTTCCCAAAAACTGGAATGAAAAGGTTGTAAAGATCACTCATGCTGCAATAAAAAAGTCATCAGAAGCTGCGCTTTTTACAGTGAAGGATGAACCGGGAAAAAAGACTTCAAACAAGTTGCATAAATTGGCGGCAGCCCTAACGGGTGGTGTTGGTGGCTTTTTTGGATTTGCGGGTTTGGCCGTGGAAATTCCAATTTCAACTACCCTTATGCTTCGTTCTATTGCAGATATTGCAAGATCCCAGGGAGAATCAATTAAGAGTGTAGAAACCAAATTAGCCTGTATGCAGGTTTTGGCATTGGGAGGAAAATCAGAGGCTGATGATAGTGCTGAAAGTGGATATTATGTTACCAGGGCATTATTGACAAAGTCGATGGCGGAAGCTGCTGAATTTATCGCCAAAAAAGGTTTTATTGAAGAGGGCGCCCCTGTTCTGGTGCGATTTTTTGCCGCCATATCGAGTCGGTTTGGAATTCAAATCAGTAAAAAAGTGGCAGCACAAGCCGTACCGGTGGTAGGTGCACTTAGCGGGGCCGCGTTAAACGCGATTTTTATCGATCATTTCCAGGATATGGCCAAAGGGCATTTTATAATCAGGAAATTGGAGCGGTTGCACGGACAAGAGCTTATAAAGGAATTGTATAATACGCATGAAGGATAATCCTACATAGTAATTTTTAGAAATCCGACTCACTTTTATTGATACGGAACACAAAATTAAACCAGAATCCTATCCAATGTTTTTTGTGCAGAAATAATTGCCCCTTCCATATATCCCGAAAATTCCGGCGAAGTTTCGGTTCCTGAAAAATATAATTTTCCATTTAGGTAACTTTCCTGAAATAAAGGGTGACCGTTATTTTGATGCGGTTTTTGGTTTATTGGGTTGCCATCAGATATAAATTCATCTGTCCAGACTTTATCAAAATAAGCGGTAGGCTCTAGTGCTTTTTCTCCCAGCAGTTCCTTCAGGTGATTTAAAACAAACTCTTTTCTTTCTTCTTCAGAATAAGAAGCAGCACCGCCATTCAGAAAACCGGTAAAACCAAATTTGTTTTCTTCAAAATTGGTATGGTCGTACATTTCTGTTACTATGCCCGAGTGACTAAACAACATTCCTGAGTATTGGTTATTCCTCCAAAAGGCCTCCGAATATTCCAACACGAATTTAATAGAACCTGCCATCCAGGTTTGAACATTTGGTAACATGCGGGAAATGTTATTTGGCAATTCAGGTGAGAAAAGTATTTCCGAACCTACCAATTGCGGCGGGATGCAAAGAATAACCTTATCTGCATTAAATTTTTGTCCGTTGGAGGTTTCTACGCGCAATTCACTGCCAACTTCTTTAATGTTGGTGACTTTTGTATTAAGATGTATGTTTTTTGAAGGTATTTTCTGGTATAAACCATCAATGATCATTTGAGTACCGCCAACGATTCTATAGGATGGCGCATCAGATTCTGGCACATGAAATTTTTGAGGTGGTTCAAAGGATTTGGTCTGAAAAATTGAGATGCCTTTTGAGAATTGCGGGTATTTTTTTATTTCCAATTCCCCAATCAAGGCCAACAAATTGAGGTGCACATCTGAAAACCAGGTTGCTCCAAGTTCTAAAGGGGTTTCCAAGGCTCCTTCTATAGTTTGTATTCTTCCGCCAATTCTGGATGAAGCTTCTAAAAGGGTGGTTTCTAAATTTTTCTGAGCAAGTAAATACGCTAAAGTAAGTCCGCTAAGACCACTGCCAACAATGATGATTCTTTCGTCTTGGTTCATTCAAATATATTCTTAATTCTAAATGCGGGCTAAGTTAGCAAATACACTTCTCTCTAAAAACCGAAATTATCATCAATATTTGCAGCTTTTCCTAAGCGGGGAGTCTTTCAGCAAAACAAATATTCCCCAGATTCTTAATGCAAAAAAGGTTACCGAATTGCTTCGGTAACCTTTTTAAAATTTCAGAAGAAAAAACTTCAGGAATTAGGGCAATAAATACTGGATTTCAGTTTATTTTTTCTCTGGTAAACCACGCGTTAACCAACCTCTTCTGCTCGCGGTTGCCATAGCATATGGAGTGATCCAGAACAAGCTGAACGTATAGAAAATACTATATGAATAGATGAAAAAAGCTTCAGGGATGCTGTATTTTTTGGCGTAAAAGAATGCTGGAAGACTTGAGAATATCAAAATACTTAAAAGTGTTGAGCTAATAAATAAAACCGGATGGGTTACCAGTAAAATAATCATAATCAGGATAAGCGGATAAGTTGTTATCATTCCCATCCATTGGTTTAATAACAAAATACGCGGACCCGATTTTGATCCATTTCTAAAGGTTTTAAAAGCAAACTTAGACATCATAAGGTTTTCACGCACATTACTTCGTTCCCAACGCGTAAACATTTTGTGTAAACTGCTGTATTTTTCTGGAATATTGGTAAGAACATAGGCATTTCGCTGAAATAAAATATGATAACCTTGTTTCAGGATCATATTGGTCATGGCGCGATCTTCCCCAATATCTGTAGGTTTTCCCATAAAAGTTTGATTGATCCACTCTTGCAGGCAGTTCATTACTGCAGTTTTCCGGTAGGCCGCCAAAGCACCTGGCGTGCACAATACAGAACCCAGGACGCTTTGTGCAGAGCGTATAAACTCAAAACTAAATATAAAACTCACATTCAGCATCCGCGGAATGATCGCCTTTTGATTATTTAAAACCCGAACATTTCCTGCCACTGCACCACAATTCTTGTTGGTTACAAAGGGGGATACCAGGTTGCGTAAGGTTTCTTTTTCAACGATGGAATCACTGTCTACCGTTACAAAAACCTCGCCTGTAGCCATATTGAATCCGCGGTAAAGCGCGTGTCTTTTTCCCTGATTGTTAGGCTGCTGATAAATGGAAACCCGGACTCCCAGTTCCTCTTTGGCTTTTTTCATCCAGTCCCAGGTATCATCCACACTTCCGTCATCTATGGCGATTAGCTGTAATTTTTCTGCCGGGTAACTGCTGTTCACCAAACTTAACAAAGTGGCATATACGAGTTTACCTTCGTTATAGGCCGGCACAATAACCGTACAGGAAGGTAATTTCTCATCTGCAACAGAAATTACAGGCTTATAGCGAAAGAACAATCTTGCAATGTATGCCAAAAAGCCCAGTCTAAATGTCAATAGGAAGCCTGAGAGAACTAAAAGGATCATCCCTCCCATGGTATTCATTCGGCTTAAATTTATCTCCTGAAATTCCGCCTGAAACAGGTAAAAGGTAAAAGCAGCACCAATAAAGAGCAGAAAAGTTCCTATTATAAGGGAAAAATGTCTCTTGGTAAAGATTGCTTTTTTGTAATTATCTGAAGCGTGTTTTTTGCCAGTGATATCAGTTGAACTTTTTTTAAGTTGTGATGGAATATTAATTTTTAATTTTTTATCTGAAGCTGCATTTGGAAATTCAATATCTGTTGTTATCATCTTATTTTTTAGAATAATTCAAAACTATCCAATGCTTGTTTTTAATGAAAAACCTTAAATAGTTGAATCTAAATTATAGAAAAGGCTAACCAAGTTTTATACCGCATGCCAACACCATTGAAAATCATATCATTTAGTTAGAAAGATGTAGCGTAAATTGGGATATAGTTGAAAAAACTGGGGATTTATTCCACAATAATTTCAATAAAAAAATAAAGGGCTCCTTCCTCCCGAAGCTTCGGGATAAAGCAAAGCCACCCGAACAGCACTGGCGGGGTGGTTTAATTGGAACCGATTGTGCAATAGATGCTCAAAATAAAACCGGTCAAAATCACTGTTAACATTTACTCTGGGCGGGTATTTCCAATATCCGTTTGCAGTTGGGTTTGGTGCGGATGCACTTTCCTGAGCATACAGCAACAAAAAGCTATCTTCTTTATCGCTGCCAGCTTTCCGGTCCTCTACTAAAAAACCATAAAATTAATTTGCAGCTCCTATGACTTCGAGAAGATTAATCTCAAAAATTAAAACAGCGCCTCCGGGAATGCCCCTGTAATTTTGGGAACCATAACCCAGGTGTGAGGGTACGAAGAGCATACCACTTCCGCCTTCGTTAAAATAAGTAATTCCTTCTGTCCAGCCTTTGATTACTTGCTGTAAATTAAAAGAAATGCCTTCTGAAGGACTTTGATCGAACACAGTTCCATTGGTGAAGTATCCTTTATAGGCTACACGAACCTGATTGGTTGTTGTTGGTTGCACCCCTTCCCCTTCACTATCAATGATGTAATACAGACCTGATGCGCTTTTCTCTGCCTGAAGATTATTTACTGTCAAATAATTCTGAATTTCTTCATCGTTAAGACTTATATAGTCCACTGTTGGATCATCATCACTACAGGAAACAAAGAAAATGAAGAGTAATGCAAGGAGGTTGGTTTTCATATTTTTTTCGCAAATATACCAACTTTTTATTTTCGGAAAGAAAATATAGCAATTTAGACATATATAGGGTAAGAAAATTGTTGTTTCCCTTTCTGATTTCTGAAGATTAGTAGTTATTTTAGCATAAACACAGCATAGTTTGATAAATATCAAATGAGCATAACGGAAACTCGATGCAATCCTAAAGTAACTATCAGGAGACCAATTAAAATAAAATAAAATACATATGAAAAAAGGATTTTTAATCGATATGGATGGTGTTATTTATGGGAATGACACTTTAATCCCGGGAGCGGATAAATTTATTGCCGAGCTTCAGAAGAAAAAAATTCCATTTCTGTTTATGACCAATAACAGCCAGCGTACGCCATTGGATACGGTGAATAAGGTCGCGAAAATGGGAATTAAAATTAAAGAAGAGAACGTATATACCAGTGCGATGGCAACCGCTTTCTTTTTATCGTTTATGCAACCTAACGGCAGTGCCTATGTTTTGGGAGAAGGGGGTTTAATTACCAGCCTGGCCCAAAACGGTTATAATCTTGTAAACCATAATCCGGATTTTGTTGTAGTTGGCGAGGGTAGAAATTTCACTTTGGAAATGGTGAATAATGCTGTGGATATGATTTTATCCGGCTCAAAATTTATCGCTACCAACCTGGATCCTTCTCCTAAGAAAAAGGGATGGTCTAACCTTGGGATTAAGGCAATTGTGAAAATGATAGAGGAAGCTACCGGGAAAAAAGCTTTTTCAGTAGGGAAACCAAGTCCGGTAATGATGCGTGCGGCCAGGAAATACCTTGGTTTGGAAGCAAGTGAAACCATCATAATTGGGGATACTATGGATACCGATATTCTTGGTGGGGTACAGTTGGGGTATACCACGATTCTTACATTATCCGGGGTTTCCACGAAAGAGAACCTGATAGATTATGCTTTTAAACCAGATCTTATCATAAATTCTGTCGCAGATATTGACCTTGAAAAAGTTTTACAGTTGAAATAATAAGTTGTTTTTGAGGTGCTTAGAATACAGGAATGCAATTCAATTGATTTTTAATGCAACTTCAATTTTTTTAAAATTCCTGAAGCTTTGCTTTTTTTAGGTTTCCTGCCTGCTCTCGTAGCAAGACTATAAACCAAATAACTGGTTCCTACGGCGGCAAGAACTCCAATCCCTGCTAAGCCAAGACTATATAAAAGTACACGTTTTGTAAGGATGGCTTTCCCAACTCTTAACGCTACGGCCGATTTTAATGCTTTTCCTCCTGTATGTAAAATAGTGCTCATGATTCCCAACTTTTTAGTTTGCCATAAGCCCCTGCTTATTTCATTAAAATTTAGTGGAAATTTTGTGGTAATTACGTTAAGGAATTTTGAAATAACACAGTTTTAACAACCAGGTGAAACAAGTAGAAAGAAGATTTTCTTCATTAAATATGGCCTTTTTCAGAAGGTCTTTTAGGGTGATTTTTAATGAAGAAGTATTATGATTTTTCATTGTTGCCCGGCAAACATTTTTATTAAAACTCAAACTATACGTTCTGCGGACATTTCTAAGAGAATTATAAAAACAGACCTTGCTTTTAAAATATACTGATAATTTAAGTGAGCTGAAAATATTGGTATTATACCTAAATGTTTATCAGTTAATTAAAATCAAGTCCTGATTCTTACAGTTACGCCAAAGGCGGAACGATCTTTATTCTTTTAAGCTACTTCTTTTTCTATCGCCAGAAAATGGGTGAGGTTCAACCTGCTGTTTAACAAAGGAATAATTGTGATCTCGCATACATATTCTTCCTTATTCTTTCTATAATTCACTACAATTTCAGAAAAAATATCAGATTTGCCAAGTTTTTCCCGTATGCTTTTCCTGGTTTCTGGCTTGGTGCCTGCTCCCTGCAAAAATTTAGGTTGTTTTCCCAACGCATAGTTGGCTGGATATCCTGTCATTTTTGAAAAGCCTTTATTAACCCATTTAATGGTTTGGTTTGCATCTGTAAGCACAAGCGCATCATAATCCTTATTCAGGATTAATTCGTGGTCAAATTGCCATTCCATGGCGGTATCGTGAACAAGAAGGCTGGCCAGATCCATTCTTTTGCGTCCTTTTTCAAGTGACTGGAAGTGACTTCCGGAGAAAATATCCATACTTAGCAGCGGACTTACCTGCTCAATAGGCTGGATTTTATGCTTTATCGTTTTATACTCTTCGTGGCTTAGCGAGCTAAGATAAAGATCAAGACAAGCCATATTACTTAAATTATCTTTGAATTTGCTCATAATCGAATTGTTTAAATTTGTTAGTGAATCTTATATTTAACGGGATATTAAAACTCTTTAAATGTTAATAGTTAAGGGGAATACCATTCACTCAACTTAGATTGTTAAGGAGCTTAACCGTGCAAATATAAAACCTTGTTTGTATCCTTTTTAAATTTTAATAGGTTTTATGATTTGTTTGAGGGGTAGGTTATGTACTTAAATTCAATTAATTAAGGGTTACGGCGATACGATTATTACGACTTTTTATAAAATGGCCTTTCGTATATTATGAAATGAAGAACAAAAGTCCATTCCGGAAAAGCAGCTTATATACCCATCCTGATTTATTTGCTTGGAAAAGGTGGAACAATTTACTAAGGGGGGAAATTGATATGATCACTTGCAAATAAGGCCCGAAAAAAAATTTAAAATTTTTGTATCTTTTTAACCCTGAATTGGTCTTCTTATTGAACCTTAAATTATTATAGCTATGAACACTTGTAAATGCACCAATTGTGAATGCACAAAATGTAACTGTGTAAACTGCCTCGAGAATACCTGTAGCTGTATTACCTGCGAGTGCAGTAAATGTAGTTGCTGTAACTAAAAAAAGGTTGGTTGAAAAGCCAACCTTTAAAAACTGAAGTGTATGAAAATGGAAACCATTGCGATATGGAATTCTTTTAACAGTGACCTGTATTTTTTCATTCTGAAAAAAGTGAAAAATAAAGATATTGCTAATGAAATTCTACAAAATTCATTTTTAAAAATCCACCTAAATATCAATCAATTAAAAGATTCCCAAAAAGTAAAGGCCTGGTCTTTTCAAATTGTTAGAAATGAAATCGCTAATTATTTTAATAATCAGTCAAAGACAAACCACAATGTGAATTTTTATCAATTAAACGATCCTGATAGCGATAAGGATTTTTGCTGCTTAGACCGTTTTATATCCAATTTACCGAAGGATTATTATGAAGTCATTGAATTGGTTTACATCAAAGGGAAGAAACAAATTGAAGCAGCCGGATTATTAGAAATAAGTATAGCAAATGTGAAAGCCAGGATTAGGCGGGCGAAGTCAATCCTGAAAATTAACTTTAACGAATGTTGTAAGTTCGAGTTGAATGAGGAAGGAAAACTTACAGGAGATCCTGATTGTTCTTACTGTGATTAAAGCCAAATAAAAAAGGCATAAAACGTGAAACGCCTATTAATTTTCAAGTATCTTTCTATAACAAATTTAAAACCATTCAATACCAGGATCCTTATGAAACGAATCTTCTTCCTATTTTGCCTGGGTTTACTGAGTTTTCCGGCATTCGCACAGCAATTTGAACTAAAATATCATCACACCGCACTATTGGTAAGTGACCTGGATAAAAGCGCCGATTTTTATGGAGGTGTTCTTCAGCTTAAAGAAATTGAAGTGCCTTATTCCAATCCTGTGCTCCGGTGGTTTTCACTTGGAGAAGACTTGCAGCTTCATCTTATACAAGATACTATGGAAGGCATTAAACTTCATAAAGCGATTCATATAGCATTAAATGTTTCAAATTTTGATGCCTTTGTGAACTATCTGGAGGAAAATAAAGTTCCGTATTCAGATTGGCTTGGAGAAGCTGGGAAAGTTGCCATTCGGGGAGACGGAGTAAAGCAGGTATATGTTCAGGATCCGGATGCACACTGGATTGAAATAAACGATGCTGATTAAAATCGTGATTTTAATCCAATAAATTTTTTAAATTATTCTTTCGGTTTCTCCTTCCCGGGTTCTCTTTCAAAATAATTTATTATGGAAGGTGCTGTAAGTCCGTGAACCACAATGGAAAACAGGATTACATAAGCCGTGATGGCATATAATTCATTTTTTTGATCAAATCCGTTATACTGAGTAAAGGCCCATGCCAGGTAAAAAACCGATCCAATCCCCCTAATACCAAGAAAACTTATAGCCAGTTTTGTTCTGATTCCATCTTTAATGCCACTTAAACCTATCAACCCTGCCAGTGGCCGGATTATTAAAACAAAGCTTAGGGCAAAGGCAATTCCCTTCCAGTCTGTGAAGGTTAAAATACCATTCATAAGGGAACCACCAAATAAAATAATCCAGATAACCAGCAACAATCGCTCGATTTCGTGAATAAAATCGTGCATTTTCTTTTTGTAGTTACCGCTTATCTTTTCATAATACCTAAGGCTTATTCCTACAAAAAAAACGGCAAGAAACCCATATCCATGCAATAACTCTGTAAGTCCGTAGGCCATAAAGGTAAGTGAAAGGGAGACGAAACCATCAAAGGTTTTTAAACCGGTCTTTATATATAAGCGGTCCATTAAAAAACCAATGAAGCGTCCTATAAGCAAGCCTAAAACAATTCCTATTAGAATTTTCAACAGTAATTTATCCCAGAACCAGTCGCTAAAATTGAGTGCGGCCCAACCCCCGGCTTGTCCAACCATTACCGCGAGATAGGTAAAAGGAAAGGCCATTCCGTCATTTAGACCTGCTTCGGTGGTAAGCGTAAACCTTCTTTTATCTTTGGGTTCCTTTTCCCGGGAGGGTTCATTTAATTGTACTTCTGCAGCAAGGACGGGATCTGTAGGAGCTAGTATAGCTGCCAGTAAAATTGCAGAAGGAATGCTTAGTGCCAGGAAGTAAACCCCAATAAAATAGGCAGATAGCATACTAAGTGGCATGGTGATAATCAAAAGCAATAAAGGCCTTTTCCACGCCGACCAGGAAAAAACGGTTCCTATTTTTAAGCCGGCACCCATCAGCGAGATTATCACAATCATTTCAGAAAAATACATCAAGTACAAATCGTTCCAGGGAGGTTCTGGCCATTGAAGAGGAATATCTGCCCAAAAAAGCAAAAACCCAATAAGAAGTAATATGATAGGGAAGCTTATTTTAATTTTTTTTGAAACCGAAGGCAGCCAGGCCATGATAAGGGTTGCAAATCCAAGGGCGGCCAGAATCAAATAGTGTTCTTTCATATGTAGATATCTATTATTTTTTAAAGGTCTCCTGATAGCTATCGGGAGCAATTCGCATATCCTTGCCCGATCGCAGGTGGGTTCTTTGGTGTTTGCATCGTGTTTTTCTTATGCTCATTTTCATCGGAGAAAATTACTAATATTTAACGAAATCCAGAAAATTATTTCAAAAGGCTTAACATTTGGATTACAGGTGAAACTTCGAAAAACCCCATTAAATTGATAGGGTAATTGCGTAATATATGGATGGAAAACTAATTAATAAATGTGGTGTTCTTCTTATTTCCAATACCTTTGTCATGATTTAAAATTAAAAAAAATATCCATAATTCCCCAAATTATGAGCCCTACTGAAACAATGAATACTTCTGAATATAATCGTGTAAAGAGCCTATTGGATTTAGACCTGGACTATACAAACTTACAGGACGAATTCCAGAATTTAACCCGACTCGCCGCCAGTATCGCCGATACCGATATTTCCCTGGTGAATTTGATCGATAGTTATACGCAATGGACCGTATCACATTTTGGAATGGACGTTATACAAATGCCCCGGGAAGAATCGGTTTGTCAATATACCATAAAGTCAGAAAATCCTTTGGAAATCCCAAGGCTGGACAAGGATGTTCTATTTAAGGACAAGTTTTTTGTCGCTGGAAACGGGAGCGATCTCAATTTGAAATATTATTACGGGATTCCATTAACTATAGAATCTGGTGAAAATATAGGTGCTTTATGTGTTTTGGATAAGGAGGAGAAAAAAATGACTCCGGAAAAAATCCAACAACTCAAATTCATCGCGGCGGAAATTGTAGAGCATCTAAAATTAAAAAAGCAATTAAAAACTAAACGCCTGGAGGTTCATGAAGGTTTAAAAACAAGAAACAAGCTTGCGCATGATGTCCGCGGACCCATAGCGGGCATCCAGGGGCTTTCAGAGCTCGCTCTGGAGGATGAACTTACAAAAATAGAAATGATTTCTTATTTCAAGATGATATGGGAAAGCAGTAGACAATTGCTGGATCTTACAGAAGACATTTTGAAAGCCAATACTTCCAAAAAAAACCCTGTTGCCGGGAAAATAAGGATAAAAGATCTTGGCGATAAAATCATCCAGCTATACCAGCCGCAGGCAGCGTATAAAAATATTGTTATTGAAGTGGACATTCCAACCAAAGATGAGGAGATGACGGTGTATATGGACAGCCTGTTGCAAATTATCGGGAATCTTGTCTCTAATGCTATTAAATTCACGCCTACCGGGGGTAAGGTAAATTTAGGCTTATCCAAAGGAATTGCAGATGATATAGAAAACCTTGAGATCCGGGTGGAAGATTCGGGAAGTGGTTTTTCTGCTGAAAAAATAAAAAATATCCTTGATGGAAAAGGGATCTCTTCTATGGGAACTTCCGGAGAAATAGGTTTTGGACTTGGATTAAAACTGGTGAAAAGTATGGTGGAAGAAATGGGAGGCGATTTCAATATTTCTTCTGCAGAAAACACCAGTGGAAGATTGAAAATGATCATTCCGCAGTATTAAAAAAATCAATTCTCAAAAGATAAAGAACCCTGATTCATATCATACTATTTTTTGAGATTGTTGGCTAACTTAATGCTTCCAATTCAAAATTAGTGATATGAAGATCCTTGTGCCTACTGATTTTTCTGAAAAAGCAGTCAGTGCCCTACATTATTCCCTAAATCTTTTTAAAGGGAAAGGCTGTGTTTTCTATTTGCTCAGTATTCGGGAAGTTTCAAATTATATAAGCGATGAACTTTTACAGGCAGATGCTAATGAATCCTTATATGATTCCCTTATTCTTAAAAACAGGAAAAAACTGGATGAACTTGTAAAAGAATTGGAAAACCAATATCCCGGAGAAGATTACACCTTTAAAACCATTGCCGATTATAATGGGTTTACCGATGCGATCAAGCAAGTGATAGCACTTGAAAAAATAGATCTTATAGTGATGGGAAGCAATGGTTTAAGCGGTCCTAAAGACTTGATATTTGGGAGTCATAGCCTCCGGGTGATCCGTAAAGTGCCTGCTCCTGTTTTGGTAGTTCCTAAGGATTACTTATACAGCAGACTGGAAAAAATAATTTTAGGTCTGGATTATGATCAGGTGTTTGATCCGGCTGAAATAGCGTCATTGAAGAAAATAATTCCGGGACCTCAGGCTTTTGTAGAATTCCTCCAAATGAAAAACAAGGATTTTGATGAGGAACTATGGAAAGATAAAAGTGAAAAATTGAAGAAGGCTTTCAGGGATCTAAAGTTCAGCTTTCAAACAATAACAGGAGTTCCTTTTGTGGCGGCCGTGAGTTCCATTGCGCAAATCCAAAAGCCAGATCTCATGGTGTTGCAGGCGGAAAAAGAAAACTTCCTGGAGCGATTCTTTTATCTTTCCAATATATCCTCGATTATTAAAAAAACCACAATCCCGGTTTTAATCCTTCATCCTTCTCCTGAAAAAGAATAACATTCATAATTCAGGCATAAACCTGTCGCCTTGTAATAATACCTTAATCTACTGATTTTTGTCATAGTTTATGGCTTGGTTGATCCATAATTTCAATAGTTCAAACAATAGGATTAGCAATGGACAATACCAAAACTATTCTTTTAGGGATAATTTTTTTAATGTTTTGCAATCTTTCTGTTGCTCAAAATCAATGGACTGCAGAATTTCGCCCGGGACTTGGTTTTCCAATAGATGAGATTGCCGGGAGCGATGTTAAAACAGGTTTTGGGTTTGAACTTACCATCGCCTATAATTTTTTGGAAAGCCTTGGTGCATACGCCGGATGGGGCTGGAATGAATTTAGGGCAAAAAATGCCCTGGGGGAAGCGAACATAAATTTTGAAGAAACCGGTTACACTTTTGGACTTCAGTTTATGCATCCAACCGGGCTCTCCTCCCTCCATTATTTGATTAGGGCAGGAGCAATTTATAACCACCTGGAAGCAGAAGACAATTCTGGAAACAGCATTGCAAATACGGGGCGTAATTTGGGATGGCAGCTGGAAGGCGGAGCAGCAATAGATTTATCCGGGGGATTTAATTTGCGCCCTTCAGTACGATACCGGTCGCTGCCCGGAGAATTTGAGATTGGAACTACCACCACAAATGCCGATTTAAATTATATTTCCTTTGGGGTTGGACTTTCGAAAACATTCTAAAGTTTTTTCGGTAGGCAAGAATGTTTTTAAAAAATGGGTTAAGCAACCAATAGAGGAGCCACAAATTTAAATATGTTCCCGATGAAATGAGCATAACGGCAACTCGAGGCAAACACCAATGAAGAAATGGGAATTGCATATGTCTAATAAAAGACAATAAGTATCTACATATGAAACATCCTTGAGAATAAACTTTCTCAAACAGGGGGATGTTTATATGGATATTACATATGACCGATAAAAAACAATAAATATAAACAGATGAAAAAAAACCTGAGAATATTGGCGGTAATTCTTTTATTCTTTTTAGGAATATCGGCCCTCTTTGGCAGTTACCATTTGATCATCGATCCAAGCGGAAATTCCCTTCAAATGCCATTGGGCTTATTGAACCCAACACCATTTGAAAATTATTTTATTCCGGGAATCCTTCTTTTTCTAGTAAACGGAATTCCGGCCCTTTTAATAGGGTTTATCAGTATTAAAAAAATTGATCATTATGAGTATTTTATTGTCTTACAAGGTGGGGTTCTTTTTTTGTGGATTACTGCAGAATTGGTCATCAACATAGATTTTTATTATCCGGTAGCCCATGGTTCCTATTATATTATTGCCATTTTACTGATGGGGATTGGTTTAAAACTGAGAAAATCCTGATACGAAACATCCATTAGAAAAGTTTTCTCACATAAGGGAATGATACTGTGGATGTTACTCCCGACAGCTATCGGGAGACCGCTAAAACAATAAAATAAACAGATGAAAACAGCATTTTTAATTCTGCTTTTTTTACATGGAATCATCCACGTTCTGGGTTTTCTAAAAGCCTTTCACCTGGCCGAAATCGCACAGCTTTACCGCCCTATCCCAAAGGCACTTGGCATCCTCTGGCTGCTTTGCACAATCCTGTTTTTGGCAGTCTTTTTACTACTCATCTACAACCGTTCCTGGTGGCCATTTTTTGCCATTGCAGCGGTGATCCTCTCACAAACGCTTATCATTATTTTCTGGCAGGATGCAAAATTTGCCAGCGTCCTTAATCTCGTTATACTTTTGGTGAGCATTCCCGTCCTTGGGGATTATCATTTTGACAAGATGGTTCAAAAGGAGCAAGAACAGTTGATTGCAAATATACCCGGGAAAATCCCTGAAAACATTAATGAAGAGGATCTTGCTCATCTGCCCGGGATCGTTCAAAAATGGATGCTCAATTCCGGGGTAGTTGGTACACCGGAAATTCTTTCGGTACGTGTAAAGCAGAAAGGGGAAATGAAAATTAAACCAAATGGAACCTGGATGCCTTTTTATGCTGAACAATTTTTTGACGTAAAAAATCCTGCGTTTAATTGGAGGGCGAATGTAAAAGTGTTTCCGGGAATTCATCTTGCAGGACGGGATAAATTTAACGATGGGGAAGGAGCGATGCAAATAAAACTGCTTTCACTTTTTAATGTGGTAGACGAAGAGAAAAATGAAAAAGTGAATTCTGGAACAATGCTTCGGTTTTTGGGCGAAATATGCTGGTTCCCATCTGCCGCCCTGAATCGATATATATCCTGGGAAGAAATAGATGCTACTTCGGCAAAAGGCACTTTCAGACTGCATAATAAAGCGGTTTCAGGGTTGTTTACCTTTAATGAAAACGGGGAATTAAAATCCTTTGAAGCTGAAAGGTTTTACGGTGCAGGACAAGATGCGAAAAAGGAAAAATGGCTTATAGAGACGATTTCATACAAGGTTTTTGAAGGGATCAAAGTTCCTGCGGTATGTCATGTTACCTGGAAATTGCCGGAAGGGGATTTTACCTGGCTGAAGCTGGAACTAACAACCGTGGACTTTAATAATCCAAGATTATTTGAAGAATGATTTCGAAGTTTAATAAATACATTTATGAGAATAGCAGTATTAGCTCCCATTTCCTGGCGGACTCCTCCCCGAAAATACGGTCCATGGGAACAGGTAGCTTCAAATATTACCGAGGGCTTAATTGAAAGTGGTCTTGATGTTACTTTATTTGCAACGGGAGATTCCATAACAAAAGGCAAACTGGACTATGTATGCGGCCGTGGTTATTCTGAAAACAGCGATCTTGATCCAAAAGTTGAGGAATGCCTGCATATAAGTCATTTGATGGAACAGGCATCCAACTTTGATTTGATCCATAACAATTTTGATTTCCTTCCACTTACCTATTCGGGTTTGATAAAAACTCCCATGGTTACTACCATTCATGGATTTTCTTCCCAAAAGATCCTCCCGGTATATAAAAAGTATAATGCTATTGGCAACTACGTTTCGATAAGCGATTCAGATCGCAGCCCGGAACTGGATTATGTCGCTACGGTTTACAATGGAATCAATACCGGAGAGTTTACATTTCGTGCTCAACCAAAAGACTACCTGCTGTTTTTTGGGAGGATACATCCCGATAAAGGCACTCATGAAGCCATTCAAATCGCGAAACTATCGGGAAGGAAGCTTATCATTTCTGGCCTGATACAGGATCAGGGATATTTTGACAATAAAATTAAGCCGTACATCAATGAGCACGACGTCCTGTACGTTGGTAATTCTGGACCAGCAAAACGCGATAAACTATTGGGGGAAGCAACCGCCCTTTTACATCCCATTGGTTTTGAAGAGCCTTTTGGATTAAGTGT
>JAWOHC010000027.1:0-4020 GCA_046496275.1 Gillisia sp. | reverse complement strand
CTTGCCTGATGCACTATTGGAATATTCAGGGTTATATTATTAAAGCGTTTTGCTTCGTAATCGCTGTTCACTTCCTGTAATGCCAGATCCAATAGTGTTATAAAAGCATCCAGATCATTTGGAGGAGTTTTAAACTCGATAATCCATTCGTGAGAACCTTTTTCTTTGCCCTCCATAAAAATGGGAGCAGCTGTATAATCCACTATTTGACAGTTTGTTAGTTGAGAGGCTTTTTTTAATGCGGAATCACTATTCTCAATGATCAATTCCTCTCCAAATACATTGATATGATGCTTCGTTCTTCCCGAAACTTTAATCCTGTAAGGATTGGTGGAAGTAAAACGAACGGTATCCCCAATCTTATAGCGCCATAAACCTGCATTTGTAGTGATTATTACCGCATAATTAGTTTCGGTTTGAACCTCGTTTAAAGGGATGATTTTTTGGTCGGGACCGCCATAGGTGTTCATAGGGATGAATTCATAAAAAATCCCGTAATCCAGCATCAGCAATAAACCTTCGGAATTGTTTAAATCCTGACAGGCAAGAAAACCTTCAGAAGCATTATAGATCTCATAAAACCTGAAAGTATCACTTGGCAATATTTTTTGGTATTGTGGAGCATAAGGGTCAAAATTTACGCCACCATGAAAATACACTTCCAGGCTTGGCCAAACGTCAAATAGATTTTCCTTTCCGGTAGTTTCCAGTACGTTATTTAGCAAGACAAGCATCCAGGATGGAACCCCTGCAAGGCTGGTAACTTTTTCCTTAATAGTTTCATTGACAATCGCCTGCATTTTTATCTCCCAGTTGCTCATAAGAGAAACTTCATTGCTGGGTGTACTGCTGTATTCTGCCCAAAATGGCATGTTGTCTATTAGAATTGCCGATAAATCCCCATAGGAAGTCCCGTTATTGCGGTAAATCTCTTTGCTTCCGCCAAGGCGTAAACTTTTTCCATTAAATAACTGGGAATTGGGATTGTTGTTTAAATACATACACAATAGATCTTTCCCGGCTGCATAATGACAGTTTTCCAGGGAATCATCGCTTACCGGAATAAATTTGCTTTTTGCATTTGTGGTACCGCTGGATTTTGCAAACCATTTTATGGGTGTAGGCCAAAAAATATTGTTCTCTCCCTGCCTGCATCGCTCTATATCGGGCTCATATTCCTCATAGCTATGAAGCGGGACGTTTCTGGCGAAACTTTCATAATTGCGTATCCCTGCAAAATCATATTTTTTTCCGAATTCTGTATTTTTTGCCTTGGAAATGAGATGTTTTAAGAGTTCCTGCTGAACTTCGTTGGGATATTTCATGAATAATTCCATCTGATGGATTCGCTTCTTTAAAAACCAGGAAGCAATGGAGTTTACTAATGGAATTGGCATTATTCTTTATATATTTATCCGCAAATTAAAGTAAAAGCGGCAGATTGGCCGGCTAAAAATAAGCTAAACTTTGAAGCCAGCAAAAAAAAATCATTTTCGTTAAAATTAAACAAAAAAATATGAGATATGAAGGGGTTCTAACTAAAATGAGTACAGAGCTAACAGATACTGTTCAATATTACCTCATTTTTGAAACCGATTTTTTAAATGTTAATCAAATCCTGGATAAAAAGATAAGTTTAAATTTCCTAAGGTACCAGTGTCTTCATTGTGGATTACAGAAGAAGATTTTTCGCCAGGGCTACTGTTATGATTGTTTTAGCTCCATTCCGCAGGCAGGAAACTGGATCATGAAACCGGAATTAAGTACCGCGCATTTGGACGAGGAAGACAGGGATTTGGAATTTGAAAAAAGTGTACAACTCAAACCCCACATTGTCTACCTGGCAAACTCCAGCGATGTAAAAGTGGGCGTAACCCGTAAAACCCAAATTCCAACTCGGTGGATCGACCAGGGTGCCCACGAGGCCATTGAAATTGTGGAAGTCCCCAATCGCTATCTTGCCGGGATTACCGAAGTTGCTTTAAAGGATCACGTTGGGGATAAGACCAACTGGAGAAAAATGTTAACCAATGATGTGAAAGATCTCGATTTGGTAGAGGTGCGCGAAATGTTGAAACAGTTTATTCCTGCAGAGGCTATGGAATATTTCCTGGCCAGCAATAAAGAAACTGAGATCCATTTCCCCGTACTGGAATATCCTAAAAAGGTAAAAACACTAAATCTGGCAAAATCGCCTTTTTATGAAGGGATCCTAAAAGGAATTAAGGGACAGTATTTAATATTTCAGGATGGAACAGTTTTCAACGTGCGTGGCCACGAAGGCTACGTGGTGGAACTGCAAATAAATTGATTTCTCTTTCTTTGAAATAGCATCGAGCCTTCTCTTGCTACTTGTTTTTTGGCTATTCCATTTTAAGCATGTTTTCTTATCTTGTGGCCAAAATAAAAAACTATGTTAAAAAGAGCATCGGTCATAGGTTTACTTGCGGTTATAAGCCTGGGCTGTCAAAGTCAGGGACAAATTGCCGGAAACCAAAATAAAAGCCAGTCGGCAGAGATTTCAACTGCCAAAAAATCAAGTGGAGCGCTAAAATCTTACAAAGATGTAATTACTTCAGAAGCAAAAAGCGATGAAGGTTTATTTACTACCCATTTTGTAGGCGATAAACTCTATTTCGAAATTCCGCTGAATTTAATGGAGAAAGACATGCTGCTGGTAAGTCGTATCGCCAAAGTGCCATCAGGTTTTGGTGGTGGCTATGTAAACGCCGGGTCTAAAGTAAATGAACAGGTGGTTCGATGGGTCAAAAGAGGACAAAGCGTTGATATGAAAATCATCAGTTTTGAAAACCAAAGCGATGAGGAATCTCCTATCTACCAATCGGTCGTCGCCAATAACTTTTTTCCGATTCTGTACAGCACAAAAATTTCGGCATATAACAGGGATTCTACCGCTGTGGTAGTTGAGGTGAATTCTTTATTTGAAAGTGATATTGATGCAATAAATGGTATTTCTCCGGCTTTAAAGAAACGCTACAAAGTGAAAAAGCTGGATTCCAATCGTTCATTTATAGAATCGGCCAAAGCTTTTCCTGAAAATGTAGAGGTTAAGCACGTCATGACCTACGAAGCAGAGGAGCCACCGGAAAGAGGCCAGGCAGGGACAATCTCGCTTTTGATGAATCAATCTATGGTGCTTCTTCCGGATGATATGATGCAGCCAAGGTTGGCCGATTACAGGGTAGGTTGGTTCACCACCAAAAAATATGACTATGATTCTGAAGAGCTTAAGGCAGATGATTATGAGATTATAAGACGTTGGAGACTGGAGCCTAAGGATGTTGAAGCTTACAAACGAGGAGAATTGGTGGAGCCGGTAAAACCTATTGTTTATTACCTGGATCCCGCCACACCTGAAAAATGGCGGCCTTATTTCAAACAAGGGATCGAAGACTGGAATGTAGCCTTTGAAAAGGCAGGTTTTAAAAATGCCATCATTGCAAAAGATGCACCTTCCAAGGAGGAAGATCCGGAATTTAGCCCCGAAGATGTTCGGTATTCCATGGTAAGGTATGTTGCAAGTACCACCCGGAATGCTACCGGACCTTCAGTTACCGATCCGCGAACAGGTGAAATTATAGGGAGCAGTATCATCTGGTATCATAATCATTTAAGGTCATACCGAAACCGGTTTATGATAGAAGCCGGAGCCCAAAACCCGGCCGCCAGAACTTTGAACACTCCGGAGGCAGAAATTGGTGAAATGATGCGTATGGTTATCGCTCATGAAGTTGGACATGCCTTAGGCTTACCGCATAATATGAAAGCCAGTGCAGCATATCCCACAGATTCCCTTCGCTCTGCAGCATTCACACAACAATATGGACTTACTCCTTCTATAATGGATTATGCCCGCGTGAATTATGTGGCACAGCCTGAGGACAAAGATGTTCGTTTTATTAGGATGATGGGGCCTTATGATCTTTATGCCATTAACTGGGGCTACAGATATTTGCCAGAAGCCAATTCCATGAAAGCCGAAAAGAAAACCCTGGATAA
>JAWOHC010000016.1:0-3402 GCA_046496275.1 Gillisia sp. | reverse complement strand
AAACTGGCGGAGTAAAACTTAGGACGTTCAGGCCGCCATTTGGGATAATTAATCCGAAAACAAAAAGAGCACTGGAAATTTCTGGGCATAAGGTAATTGGCTGGAATGTGAGGTCGTATGATGCAATATTGAGTTCGAAGAAATATATTTTAAAAAGAATATTAAAAAAGGTCCGGATGGGGGATGTAATTCTGCTGCACGATAACAATCCTGCATCGGTAGAAATACTGGAACAGTTGTTGTTATTCCTGCAGGACAACGATTATTCCCCGGTTCGGGTAGATGATTTATTTCAAATAGATGCGTATTATTAAGATCCTTATTTTTTTATTTTCTGTTTCTGTTTTTGCACAGCAAACTCCTATTTCAGTTTCCGCAGTTAAAGATTTCAGGGAACATGTGGAGCGGCAGGCAGATGAAATTGAAACCATGTCCGGTGATTTTCTCCAGGTGAAGTATATACAGATGATGCAGGCCGAAGCGGTAAGTTCCGGAAAGCTGTATTTTAAATCTCCCGATATTCTTAAATGGGAGTATTATAAGCCCTATAATTTTAAGATCCTGTTTAAAGATGCCAAGCTTCATATTAACGATGAAGGAGAAAAAAGCGTTACTAATTTGGGGTCTAATAAGCTTTTTGAAAAATTGTTCAGCCTTATTTCCGGGAGTATGAATGGGAAATTACTGGCCGATACAAAAAACTTCGATTTTACCTATGTTCGGGTAAATAACGATAAAATGGTCGTTCTTATTCCGCGGGATCCTTCCCTGCGGCAAATGTTCGCGCAAATAGTGTTGATCTTCAATAGCACAAATCTGGTCAATTCCGTTAAACTGGTAGAAGATTCCGGAGATTTTACCGAGATTTATTTTAAAAATGTACAAATCAATCAGCCTATAGATCCTGCGATCTTTAAGGATTAATTCTCCTGAGATCCACAATTTTTTAAAAATACCTTTCCATTTACATCCAAAAGTCAATTTTCTGTCTATTTTAGTAGCTAATTAATAATCCAAAGGTAAATGCTTCTAAAGGAATTCTATTCGGTAGTACATTCAGAAAAAACAGAAAAAGAGTTTGTTACAGAGATCCGAATCAATAAAGATCATGCTATTTACGAGGGTCATTTTCCCGGACTCCCGGTTACCCCGGGCGTAATCCTGATGCAACTTTTTAAGGAGGAAGCAGAAAGGCAAACCAAAACAAAACTTCAGCTTGAGAAGGCCAGTAATGTTAAATTTATGGCAGTCGTGGACCCAAATACAGAAGCTCATTTTTTTCTTTATTCTGAAATATTTCAGGAAGCGGGTGTTGTAAAACTTAAAGGAATTGCAAAGCACAAAGGGAATATTTCCTTAAAAATAAGTTCAGAATATAGGATTGTTACCTGATTGTTGCCGGGTTTTTTAATCTGAAGTTAAGCCTGCTGTGCCAAGCCGAATATAAATAATATCTTTGCATTAAAATCCAGCAGAATTTTGAGCAAATTATCCCTATTTCAATCCCGCTTCGATTCATTAAAGTGTTGCATCCTGATGCCCACTTATAATAATGCAGGAACGCTGCCTACCGTTATTCAGGATCTATTGCTGTACACCCAAAACCTGGTGATCATCAATGATGGTTCTACGGATGGCACTTCTACTATTTTAGATCGGTTTCCTCAACTGGAACTTATAAATTTCGAAAAAAATCAGGGAAAAGGCGAAGCTTTAAAGCAGGGATTTAAACTGGCCGAAAAACTGGGTTACGAGTATGCAATCACGATAGATTCAGACGGGCAGCATTATCCGGATGATCTTGACGTGTTTTTAAGCGAACTGGAAGCAAAAACAGCAACCGATCCTGAAATTTTGTTGGTGGGAGACCGTAATATGAATCAGGATGGAATCCCGGGGAAAAGTACCACCGGAAATAAATTTTCCAATTTTTGGTTTTTAGTGGTTACCGGAACCGTATTGCACGATACCCAAAGTGGATACAGGCTTTACCCCCTGAAAGTGGTAAATGGAATTAAATTGTTCACCAAAAAATTTGAACTGGAAATAGAGGTTATTGTTAAAGCAGCCTGGCACGATGTGGAAGTAAAGAATATTCCTATCAAGGTTTTTTATGATAAAGATAACCGGGTTTCTCATTTCCGGCCATTCAAGGATATTGTGCGGATCGTGCTCTTATATATTTGGTTTATCATGGCCAGTTTTTTTTACATACATCCACGCAATAAATACAGGGACTTAAGGGAAAAAGGGTTCAAACGGTTTTGGAATGAAGATATCCTTAAAAGTGAGGAGCCAGCCCACAAAAAGGCCGGTGCGGTGGCTTTAGGTGTTTTTGTTGGGATCATGCCCCTTTGGGGATTGCATACGCTGTTGGTATTTTTACTGGCAGCGGTTTTTAATTTAAATAAAGTAATCGCCTTTTTGTTTTCAAATATTAGTATCCCACCACTTATACCGGTAATCATTTATGCCAGTTATCAACTTGGTTCTCTAATCACAGGAAACGGAATTAGCTGGGAATTGAATTTTACCGATTTTGATTCCTCTGCAGAGGTTTTTCAGGGTCTTTGGAAGTATCTTTTAGGAAGTTTTGCCCTTGCAGGAATCCTTGCATCTTCACTGTGGATTGTGTTTTATTTCTTATTTTCGGTTTTTAACCCAAAGCAGGTTGTCAAATCATAAATGTTAAGAATATATACCTTTTTACGTCAGAATAAAGCCATCGGTTTTGTACTTGGTTTTTCATTTCTGGCGATCGTTCTATTTCTTGCATCCAGAATAACGCTGGAGGAAGATGTTTCCAGCCTTATCCCATCCGGAGATCGGCAAAATATCCTGAAAAAAGTTCTGGATCAAACCAAATTTTCCGATAAGATCATCGTATCGGTTTCTTCAACCTCAGAAGAAGCGAATCCTGAAGCGCTCACTCTATATGCTCAGGAATTTATAGACTCCGTGAACGTGCAGCTTCCGGAATATGTCGAAAATATTCAGGGAAAAGTACCCGAAGAAGGAGTCCGGGAGATCTATGACTTTATTTATAACAATTTACCGCTTTTCTTAAATGAAGCCGATTATCAAGATATTGAAACCCGGCTTGGCCAGGAACCTATTCAGGAGCGATTAAAAACAAATTACAAAAACCTGATTTCACCCACAGGATTGGTTACCAAGGAATACCTTTTTAAGGATCCTCTCTCCATTACCGCCATGGGCATAGAAAAGCTAAAAGAATTGCAGGTAGGAGATGATTTTGAGATTTATAATAATTTCCTTATCACCAAAGATCAACAACATGTTTTGCTTTTTCTAACGCCTTCCCTGCCATCTTCGGAAACCGATAAGAACAGCATTTTTATAGCGAAGTTGAAAACAATTCAGAAAGGATTAAATCATAAA
>JAWOHC010000304.1:0-14053 GCA_046496275.1 Gillisia sp. | reverse complement strand
AAAATCACACTTATTAAAAAGCATTTGGATGTATCTTCCATATTTTGGAGCTATGAAAAAAACCTAAATGGCTGCTTTTTCATAAAAAAGCAGCCATTTAGCCAGATCTACAATGTTTAATAGCTATACCAATCCCAAACTACCGGTTAATTCCCTGCTTATTGATCCATCGCACATAAGCTTGCTTATTCCTGTTATGCTGGGCAAGATTTTCAGCAAATTTATGGTATCCAAAATTTTCAACATCTGCCACAAAAAAGAAATATTTGTGGTTTTCATAATTCAAAACTGCATCGATGGAAGAAATATCCGGCATCGCAATAGGACCTGGAGGCAATTCTTTATACAAATAGGTATTGTAAGGGGAGTCTATGGTAAGATCTTTATATAAAACCCTTTTTATTACGGTGTCAAAATTTTGTGATTTTTTCTTAAGCGCAAATATCACGGTAGGATCTGCATCGAGTTTCCATCCATTTTTATACCGGTTCATATAAACCCCGGCAACTTTGGCCCGTTCGTCTACTTTAGCGGTTTCTTTTTGCACTATAGAAGCTACCACTGTAACTTCATTAGGGGTGAGGTTAATTTCAGCTGCTTTACTCAATCGCTCCGGAGTCCAGAATCTGTTATATTCCTTCAGCATTCTGTCCCGAAAGCCTTCAGCTGAAGTATTCCAGAAAAATTCATATTGGTTTGGAATATACATCGCCAAAGCGGTTTCGCCATTGAAATTATTTTGTTCCAAAAAAGCTTCATCTTTCATCACCTTCAAAATTGAACTGCTGTCTGCCTCAATCTGGGTTGCTATTCTACCTGCAAGATTTTCCAGACGTTCCTGATTATTGTAAACAACCCGAACTGGTTTGTTGCCAATTCTTAAAACAGTTGTTATTTGATGGTTGTTCATGTTCTTTTCGAGAATATACCTCCCCGCACGCACATTTTGAGCATATTCCTTTTTTTGGGCAACCATATCAAATGCAGAAAGGTCCTTTAAAAGAGGTTTTAAACTATCCAAAACGGCCGCGTAGGAAGATCCTGATGGAATATAAACCGTGCTGGTATCTTCTTTAAAACTGGTATTTGGAGAGAAAATATAGTTGTAGATATTGTAACTAAAAACACCTAACGCCACAAGTCCAAGAATGGCAATAACAACAAGAATTTTTTTAATGTACATGGTTTATTAATTGGTATAAGATCTCATCTTTAAATTTTCCGTTTACCAGGATCCAGTCTTTTTTGACGCCTACTTTCCGGAAATTATTTTTTTCGAATAAATTAATACTCGGCTGATTGTCTGCTGTTACCCCAACATGTAACTGATGTATTCCCAAATGACTGAAACAATAATCGGTGACCAAGGAAAGCGCTTCAGCACCAAAGCCTTTACCCCTGTTTGATTCTTCAACAATAAGGATTCCAAGGGCTGCTCTTCTGTCTTTTGGCTCGAGATCAAATACATCTATTAAACCTACAGGATAATGGTCATTACTGCAAATCATAAGCCGTAATTGTTTCACTTCATAAATATCCCTATGGGAATTCTGAAGGTATTTTTTTATTAAATATCTGGAATATGGGACTTTCGTGGCACTTATCTCCCAAAATTCCTCTGTGTTTTCTACTTCGAAAATAAAATCGAGGTCTTCCGGTTCCAGCGCCCTTAGATAAATTTTCTCTCCTTTTAAGGTCAGCATTTTATTTCGCCTTTAAAAACATTTTCTGTTGGCCCTGTGAGCCAGATATTTTGATAACCACTTTCAGACTTTTCAAATGAAACTTCCAATTTTCCGCCCGGTGTTTCCAGATAGATGGTATTAGCGGTTGTTTTTCCAATGGCATTCACGGCAAGTGCAACTGCAGTTACCCCCGTTCCGCAGGAATAGGTTTCATCCTCTACTCCCCGCTCATAGGTTCTCACCAAAAATGATTCCTCTCCTGTTTGCTGAACAAAATTCACATTTGTCCCCCCATCACTTTCATATTTTTCAGAATAACGGATTTTCGATCCCTCTTTTTTCACATCAATATCGCCCACTTGATTGGAAAAAATGATCTTGTGGGGTGAACCCGTATCCAGAAAGAGCTCATTTTCATTTAGATCCTCTGCATTCACATCCATCATTTTTAAACTGACCTTCCCATCTTTTATGATCGCATGGTGCTGTCCATCAATGGCATTAAACAGTGTTTCTGCACCTATGATCCCGAGATGATTTGCAAATGCGACAATACACCTGCCACCATTACCGCACATACTGCTTTTATTCCCGTCTGCATTAAAATAAACCATCTTAAAATCCTCATTCTCATTCCCTGAGGACTCCAGTAAAATCAAGCCATCTGCCCCAATTCCGAACCTTCGGTGACATAGATGATGTATTAGATTGGTATCATTTTTGGGGAAGATTTCTTCCCGATTATCTATCATTATAAAATCGTTCCCTGTTCCGTGGAATTTGTGAAAATCAACCTTCATAAATTTAAAAATTAATGATAGCAAAGATACAATAATATGAAGAATCCAGCTCTTGTAATGCAGAGGTTATAGTTACCGAAATAGGGCATCTAACTTAAATACATTCTTTTAAAATGAAAAAATTCGCGACCTTATTGAGTGTTTCTGTCTTAGGAGGGATCCTGACATTGGGTTCTTATAAATTATTCGTTGAAGAAGGAGTTAATCCTGGCTCTGAGGAACAACGAATTGAAGCTGCAAGCAGCCGGATCCTTCCGGTTTCAAACAATACTGATGTTTATGGTACCAATGTCGATTTTACTGAGGCTGCTGAAAAAACTGTAAACGCGGTTGTTCACGTAAAAAATGTAGCAATTTTTGATCACCCAAGAAGTGTCTGGGAACAATATTACCGGGGCGGAATTTCAGGAAAAGCAATTCAGGGTGCCGGCTCCGGCGTAATTATAACTCCAGATGGTTATATAGTCACCAATAACCATGTGATAAAGGATGCCAGTGAAATCGAGGTTACCCTCAACAATAATCAAACATATAAAGCCACAGTTATTGGTAGCGACTCCAGGGCCGATATTTCCCTGATTAAAATAGATGCAACCAATCTGGCATATATCCCGTTTGGGAATTCCAATGATATGAAAATTGGGGAATGGGTTTTGGCCGTGGGAAATCCTTTTAATTTAACTTCCACCGTTACAGCCGGGATTGTAAGTGCAAAAGCCCGGGATTTAAATGCCGGAGATGGAACACCACGATCATTTATTCAAACCGATGCTGCAATTAATCCGGGAAATAGCGGTGGTGCTTTGGTAAATATAAATGCCGAACTCATTGGCATCAATACCGCTATAACCTCTCAAACAGGGAGTTATATAGGATATGGCTTTGCGGTCCCTTCCAACCATGCGCGAAAAATTGTGGAAGATCTTTTGGAGTTTGGAATTGTACAACAAGGAATTTTAGGAATTCGGGGAGCCGATGTTAATCCGGCAATCTCACAACAATTTGGCCTCAAGGTTTCACAGGGCGTTTATGTCTCTGATGTGGATTCGGGAAGTGGTGCCGCACTCTCCGGAATTAAAGCAGGGGATGTTATAAGACAAATTGACAATATAGAGGTAAGAAGAATGTCAGATCTTACTGGATATATCAATACTAAAAGTCCCGATGATGTGGTAGATGTGAAAATTGTAAGAAGCGGAAAAGAACGCCTGTTGAAAGTTCCCTTAAGCAAATATGAAACCTATGTTATAAAGCCAATAGGACTTGAAGTTGCAAATGCCTCTAAGGCTGAACTTGATAATTTCAAAGTACAAAGTGGCGTTAAAATAATAAGATCTCTATCCAGAGATAAACAATCCCTGGCTTTGGTAGGAATTATTATAACCAGGATTGATGATCAAAAAGTTTCAAATGTTTCTGAGGTAGAAAAGATCATAAACAAAAAAGATCAATCGGAACCTATAAGTGTAACATTTGTAACTACGAAAGGTGAAGAACAAACCTACATTTGGAGGTGATCTTTTTGAAAATTATAAGAACCCTGTTGCCTAAAAAACAACGGGGTTCTTTTTTTATAAAATACTTTACGAAAACGTTTGAATTCTATACTTTTGCCGCGTTTTAAAACATGAACCAAAAATATTAAAATGGGATTTAACGAAGTTTACGAAAAAGAACTTGCCTTTCAAGCCGATCGCAGACGTGCATCGGTTGAATTTATAAAAATTGTAAGTGATTTATGGTATGACAAGTCAATTGAATTGGTCCTTTTCAGGAATCAATTAATCAACCTTAATGTTAGTGACATTTTAAACCTGCATGAATATGCAGGCGAATTTGTACAAAAGCCTATTTCCATTTTTGATTCTGTTGAGATCGCCCAGGCTATAAAAAACCTTGACCTTCCTCCTGCCAAACTGGATATTGGGAAATTAACCTACGAATATCACCTGGAGGATGTAGATTATAACAATGCCACCGCTTTTATCTCGAAAAAACTCAAAGATGCTAAGAAATATCAGGAAGTGACACCCAAGGATGTTGTGCTTTATGGCTTTGGTAGAATTGGCAGATTACTTGCGCGGGAATTGATGACACGTACGGGAAAAGGAAGCCAAATGAGACTAAGGGCAATTGTTACAAGAGGTCATATAGATGCTGACATTCTGGAAAAAAGAGCTTCTCTTCTAAAAAATGATTCGGTACATGGAGATTTCTCCGGCACCGTTTCCATAGACGAAGAAAATTCGGCATTGATTATTAATGGCACTACCGTACATATGATTTCCGCGAACAACCCGGAAGAAATAGATTATACAACCTACGGCATCAACGATGCA
Source organism: Gillisia sp. (assembly GCA_046496275.1). Lineage (GTDB taxonomy): Bacteria > Bacteroidota > Bacteroidia > Flavobacteriales > Flavobacteriaceae > Gillisia. The sequence continues at coordinate 9,229 of JAWOHC010000304.1, read as the reverse complement.
CTTGTTATAGACAATACAGGTGCTTTTAGAGATAAGGAAGAATTAAGCAGGCATCTTAAAAGCAATGGCGCTTCCAAGGTTTTACTAACTGCCCCCGGGAAAGGAATTCCAAATATTGTTCACGGCGTAAATCACAAGGAGTATAGTCCGGATACCGAGGATATTTTCTCTGCAGCTTCCTGTACTACAAATGCCATAGTTCCTGTGCTAAAAGCCATAGAAGACACGCTTGGAGTAGTTCATGGTCACCTGGAAACCATTCATGCCTACACCAATGATCAAAACCTTGTAGACAATATGCACAGCAAATACCGAAGAGGGCGTGCTGCGGGGCTAAATATGGTAATTACAGAAACCGGCGCCGGAAAAGCGGTCGCGAAAACGTTACCTGTTTTTGAAGGAAAACTTACTTCCAATGCAATCCGCGTTCCTGTCCCTAACGGCTCTCTCGCAATATTGAATTTACAGGTAGCTAACCCAACTTCTGTTAACGCAGTAAATGATATTTTGAAAAAATATGCGCTGGAAGGTGATTTGGTGGAACAAATTAAATACTCCATTGACAATGAACTGGTATCTACAGATATTGTAGGATCTGCCCAACCTTCCATTTTTGATAGCAAAGCAACCATTGTTTCCAATAATGGTGAAAATATTATTTTATATGTGTGGTATGATAATGAATATGGATATAGCCAGCAAGTTATGCGATTGGCAAAATACATTTCCAAAGTAAGACGTTATACCTATTACTAGAACAATCGAATTGCACTTTTTTAATAGTCCGTCAAATGACGGGCTATTTTTTTGGTTTTTTATCTGAATAATGATAAGATCAAAATTGGGATTCCTAAAATGAAGCAAATTTCTATGTATCTTACTTTCAATTAATAAACTATTTTTGAAATATAATTTAGATTCTTAGCATAAAAACCACTTTTCGGCAATAAGTTTTTTTCCTTTGCGTTTTTAAGTTAATTTAACCCAAAAGCATACCAATGAACAAACCATTAATTTTAAGTATTCTATTACTCGCGTTTAACTTTAGCCTTAACGCCCAGGATTTTAACAGCGGGCAGAGCCCGATTGAAGAGGAATTCACCAACCTAATCGAGAAGTCGAATGATTATCAAGGTTTTAAGGTGGTGGATTATAATGAACTAATCACTCTAAAGAAGAATACTTCCGAGTTTATTTCCAAATTAAATAACGAGATAACAACACAGCAAAACACTATAGATCAACACCAACAGGAAATTTCAGAACTAAAATCGGAATTGGAAACTACCCAACAAAATCTTGAAAAAGTAACTGCAGAGAAAGACGCTATTACGTTTTTAGGAATTCCCTTCAGCAAAAGTGGATATATGTCACTAATGTGGGGAATCATTATAGTGCTCATTATCGCTTTAGTGTTTTTTATCTTCAGATTTAAAAAAGGGCATGCTCAAACTTCAGAAGCACGTCAAAACCTATCGGCTACAGAGAAGGAATTTGAAGCTTATCGCACAAAAGCACTTGAAAAGGAACAACGTTTAGGCAGACTTCTTCAGGATGAGCGAAATAAAGCCAGCGACAAATAAGTATTCAGATATTCTGGCGAAGATGTAATTGTAAAGATATTCGCATCTTTGCAAAATAAATTTTTACAGAAAAATGCGAATAGATATTATTACAGTAGTTCCTGATATATTAACCAGTCCATTTGAAGTCTCCATTTTAAAAAGAGCCATTGAAAAAGGTTTGGTTGAAATTCATCTGCACAATCTAAGAGATTATGTGACCGACAATTATAAGCAAATTGATGATTATCAATTTGGCGGTGGCGCGGGAATGGTGATGATGATAGAGCCTATTGATAAGTGTATCACCGGCCTGAAAGCAGAACGGGATTATGATGAGATTATCTATATGACACCAGATGGGGAACGCTTTAATCAAAGGATGGCCAATTCACTCTCCCTTAAAGAGAATATCATCATACTTTGCGGGCATTATAAAGGTGTAGACCAAAGGGTTCGGGATCATTTTATAACCAGGGAAATTTCCATTGGAGATTATGTACTATCCGGTGGCGAACTTGCGGCCGCCGTTGTTTGTGATTCTATAATACGATTGATCCCCGGGGTATTGGGAAATGAAACATCTGCATTAACCGATTCCTTTCAGGATGATCTTCTGGCACCACCTGTATATACGAGACCTGCCGAATATAAAGGATGGAAGGTTCCAGAAATTCTAACTTCCGGAAATTTTCCGAAAATAGAGACCTGGAGAGAGGAAGAATCTTATTTAAGAACAAAAAAACTGCGCCCGGATCTTCTTGGTGAAGATTAAACCTTACTTGATGGATTAAATAATTTTCTTGCTTGTTTATACCATTAAATTTCATAATTTTGCACTCGTTTCTGAACCAACCTCTGGCGAAATCCGTGAATGTTGCTTTAGACCAGCTATTTAAAACATCAAATTATGGAAGCGTTAATTAAATTCGTTCAAGACGAGTTCGTTGCAAAAAAAGATTTTCCTGAATTTTCTGCCGGTGATACCATCACTGTGTATTATGAAATTAAGGAAGGAGCAAAAACCCGTACTCAGTTTTTTAGAGGGGTGGTTATTCAGGTTAAAGGAACCGGACTCTCAAAAACATTTACCATTAGAAAAATGAGTGGTACTGTTGGAGTAGAACGTATATTCCCTGTAAACATGCCTGCTTTGCAAAAAGTTGAAATCAATAAGCGTGGAGCTGTAAGAAGAGCACGTATTTATTACTTCAGAGGACTTACAGGTAAAAAAGCCCGTATCAAGGAAGAAAGAAGATAATACTTCATTCCTTAAAAATTTAAAAGCCCCTTTTTGGGGCTTTTTTTATGGACCTAATCCAGATTAAATAAACAGTAAATCCCCTCGGAATATTTCAATTAGGAACTCAAATTACAAGAAATAAAATTCAAGCAATTGGTTATTAAAAAGTTAAAATATTTGACGAATAAATTTCCTTTTGTAAATTAAGGTATTCTTAAAACTTTTCGGGAATGACATCAGGAATTCCAATGTTTTAATAGGTGTAAAGCTTATATTCTTTACCAGGGTTTTTATCTTCTTAGGTTGAATCTTTTGCATCGCAAAAATCAGGCAGAACGATAAAAGCCTATTTGATATAATTTGGGCGCGTTTGTGAACAAATTGTATCATATGAATTAATGCACGTAGTAAGTTCTATTAATAGACTTACATAGATTTTAAAAGATCTAACGGTAAAGCATTAATTCATCAGAAGCCATTTCTGCATACAAGCTATGTTGAAATGGCTTTTTATTTAAATATTTCCTAAACCATTCCAGTTCCAGGTTCCCAGACTATGATAAAAGGTTGAAAAATCTTATCTTCGCGACCCAGGGTATCAAGTCCTTCTTCATACTTTTTTATCAATTATCTGGACTTATTTTTTATAAATGCATACTTTTTAAAAATCTTGTCCCTAACAATGTAAAACAAAATACAAATATGACACAGCGATCTAAAATTTATTATACCAAAACTGATGAAGCGCCTATGCTGGCTACTTTTTCTTTTTTACCAATAGTAAGAAGCTTTACAGATACCTCAAATATTGATATAGAACCCACTGATATTTCTTTAGCTGCAAGAATTCTGGCAAATTTTGCCGATTACCTTCCTAAAGAACAACAAGTCCCTGATGCCTTGAAGATGTTGGGAGACCTTGTTAAAAATCCCGAGGCAAACATCATTAAATTACCTAATATCAGTGCTTCCGAACCACAATTGGAAGCCGCCATAAAAGAACTTCAGGACAAAGGATTTGATTTGCCAAATTATCCCGGGGAACCTAAAGATGAAAAAGAAAAAGACATCAAAAAAAGGTACGATAAGGTAAAAGGAAGCGCTGTAAACCCGGTATTGAGAGAAGGGAATTCTGACAGAAGAGCGCCAAAAGCCGTAAAGAATTACGCAAAAGAAAATCCACATTCTATGGGTGCCTGGGATTCCAATTCCAAAACTCATGTTTCTACAATGACCGAAGGAGATTTTTACGCAAATGAAAAGTCACTAACCCTGGAAACTGCAGACAGCATCAAAATAGAGATTGAAAGCACTTCAGGAAAAAAGACTTTATTAAAAGAGAATTTGGATCTGCTAAAAGGAGAAATTATCGATGCAACGGTGATGAGCAAAAAATCACTGATCAAATTCCTTGAAGCCCAAATTAAAGATGCCAAAGAAAAGGATGTTCTTTTCTCATTGCACATGAAGGCAACCATGATGAAAGTTTCAGATCCCATCATTTTTGGACACGCTGTAAAGGTTTTCTTTAAAGATATATTTACAAAACACGGGGAAACTTTACAAAAACTGGGTGTAAATGTAAATAGCGGTTTGGGAGAGCTTGTAAAAGCGCTATCCGACCTGGAGATAGATGAAAAAGCCGAAATTGAAGCCGATCTTAAAGCTGCCTTTGAAAAAGGTCCCGCTATAGCCATGGTAGATTCAGATAAAGGGATCACGAACCTTCATGTACCCAGCGATGTTATTATTGATGCATCTATGCCCGCAATGATAAGGACTTCCGGTAAGATGTGGGATAAACATGGGAAAATGCAGGACACCAAAGCGGTAATCCCAGATAGTAGTTATGCCGGGATTTACGATAAAACAATAGCGTTTTGTAAAAAGAATGGGGCCTTTGATCCTACCACTATGGGCACAGTTCCAAATGTAGGTTTGATGGCTCAAAAGGCTGAAGAATACGGATCTCACGATAAAACATTCGAAATCCAGGAAGATGGAGTTGTTCGCGTGATAAATTCAAGCGGAAAAAGCCTTATCGAACATAAAGTTGAAAAAGGTGATATCTGGAGAATGTGCCAAACCAAGGATGCACCTGTTCAGGACTGGGTGAAATTGGCTGTAGCCAGAGCTCGGGCTACCGGAATGCCAACAATATTTTGGTTGGATGAAAAACGCAGCCATGATGCCGAGATCATCAAAAAAGTAAACACCTATTTAAAGCCACTGGATACTTCAGGATTGGACATACAAATACTGAATCCGGAAGATGCCACGGAATATACATTAAAACGCGTAAAGGAAGGAAAAGATACCATCTCGGTAACCGGAAATGTATTGCGCGATTATTTAACAGATTTATTTCCTATCCTTGAACTGGGAACCAGTGCAAAAATGCTTTCTGTAGTGCCACTTATGGCCGGCGGCGGATTATTTGAAACAGGTGCCGGAGGATCTGCCCCAAAACACATTCAGCAGTTTCTTCAGGAAGGACATTTACGATGGGATTCCTTAGGAGAGTTTTTGGCCCTTGCGGTTTCTTTAGAGCATTTAGGCGAAAAGTTCAACAATAAAAAAGCCTTGATCCTTTCTGAAACTCTTGACCAGGCTACAGAAGAATTCCTGAGAAACGATAAATCACCTTCGCGTAAAGTAAATGAACTGGACAACAGGGGAAGTCACTTTTACCTGGCGCTTTATTGGGCACAGGGTCTTGCAAGGCAGGATAAAGATGCCGAATTGAAAAAACAGTTTACGGAAATCGCTGATAAATTAGCTTCAAATATGGACAAAATATTGGAGGACCTTATAGATGCCCAGGGGAAACCGGTAGATATTGGCGGATATTATTTTCCTAATGAAGAACGTACCAGTCAGGCAATGAGGCCAAGTGATACATTAAATGAAATTTTAGGGTATTAGACCACTTTTAAATAACAGAATTTAAGGCCGGATCTTTTAGGATTCCGGCCTTTTATTTTTTTGTTAAATGCTGGAGGGTCTTTCGGTTTTGTTGAACCTTTTTAAATTTAAGGACTAAAATAGTAAAAGGATAAATCCTGATCTTATCAACCTGGCTATGGCACAACCGCAGCTCCTTTCACTGCTGCTTAAAAATGGCGAAAAACTTAGAATGAACTATTCTTAAAATTGAGTTTAGGTTTTTTCTATATCCTCAACTGCCGTATATTTAAACAAAAATTCAAGCTTGAATAAATTTCTTTCCCTATTGTTTCTATTGACTTTTTTAGTTACAAATGCTCAGGATAAACCGGTTCTAAATGGAGTGGTTAAGGATGCATCCAGCAATGAAACCCTCTACGGCGTAAATATATTACTGCCAGCATTAAACACCGGTACGGTAACAAATGAATATGGATTCTATTCCATTAGACTGCCCAATGGCACACATCAAATTATAATTTCATACCTGGGGTATCAGGAACTGGTTACAGAAGTGACTATTGAAGAAAACAAAACATTAAATTTTGATTTAACTCCAACTTCTGAATTTCTGGATGAAGTGATATTGACGGAGAACATTGAACGGTTAAATATCAAAAAACCGGAAATGAGTGTCAACAAACTCGATATAAATACAATTCAAAAACTGCCTGTGGTATTTGGAGAAGTAGATGTGGTAAAATCCTTATTATTACTTCCCGGGGTTTCCAATGCCGGAGAAGGATCTTCCGGATTTAACGTCCGGGGTGGAGCTGCAGATCAAAATTTGATCTTGCTGGATGAAGCAACCATTTATAATGCGTCCCATTTATTCGGATTATTTTCTGTTTTTAATCCTGATGCTATCAAGAATTTAAAGCTGTATAAAGGCGGAATTCCCGCCAAGTATGGAGGAAGAGTATCCTCTGTTTTGGAAATCTACCAAAAGGACGGAAACAGCAAAAAGTTTGAAGCCAATGGTGGGATAGGTGTTATATCAAGCCGTTTATTGGCGCAGGGGCCTATTGTTAAAGATAAAGGTTCTTTTCTTATAGGCGGAAGAAGCTCCTATGCGCACTTGTTTCTTAAACTTACCGACAACCCGAATTCTGCCTATTTCTATGATTTAAACACTAAATTAAGTTACAGGATTGATAAGCGTAACAGTATTTTATTTTCAGGTTACTTTGGAAGGGACGTCTTTAATATCAATGAGAGTTTTAAAAATACGTACGGAAATGCTGTTTTTAACTTACGCTGGAATCACGTTTTAACCGATAATATTTTCACCAACCTATCTGTTATCTACAGCGATTATTATTACGGATTAACACTCGATTTCGTGGAATTTAACTGGAATAGCGGTATCAAAAACCTGAACCTGAAATACGATTTCAATCACTATTTAAATGAAAATATCAATTTTGATTATGGAGTTCATGCTACCTATTATGAATTCAATCCGGGAGAAATTGAACCCAGCACAGAAAGTTCAGGGATAAATAGTTTTAACCTTACCAAAAAATATGCATTTGAAAATGCGTTTTATTTTTCTGTGGAGCAAAAAATATCGGAAAGATTTTCGGCTGAATACGGTCTAAGGTATAGCACTTTTCTCAGGTTGGGACAAAAGGAACTCAATTTATATCAAAATGATCAGGCAGTGCTCTTCAATGAGGATTTTGGCATTTATGAAGAAGCCAACCCTACTGGAAGTAAGGAGCTTTCCAAATCCAGTATAGAGCGATCCTTTGGGAACCTGGAACCAAGATTGGCAGTGGCATATAGTTTTAATGATTACCAGTCTGTAAAAGCCAGTTACAACAGAATGAGCCAGTACCTGCAACTTATTACCAACACCGCCTCCCCTACTCCCTTGGATATTTGGGCTCCCAGCGGGAAATATATTGAACCTCAGTTATTGGATCAGGTTGCCCTGGGTTATTTCCAAAATTTCAATAATGAAAAATATTCCTTAGAGCTGGAAGGATTTTATAAGTACATTAAAAACCGCTTGGATTATATAGACGGCGCAAATTTAGTTGCCAATAATGCCATTGAACAAATTATTCTTCCCGGTACTGCCCAGGCATATGGATTGGAATTTCTGCTTCGGAAAAATACAGGCAGGTTCACCGGATGGCTGGCCTATACCCTGTCCAAATCTGAACAAAGAACTCCGGGTAGAACTCCGGAGGAATCTGGATTAAATAATGGTAACTGGTATAGTACCGGATATGACAAACCCCATGATATTTCAATAACGGGAAGTTATGAGATATCTGAAAAATGGCAATTAAACACCAATTTCGTTTATCAAACAGGACTGCCTACTACCTATCCCACAGGCCAATACCGGTTTGAAAATTTAAACATTCCTGTCTATTCCCCAAGGAATAGCAACAGGTTGCCAGCATACCATCGGTTGGATATTTCAGCGACCTATATCCCAAAAAGGAAAACCGAAAATTTCAAATCATCCTGGAATTTTGGAATTTACAATGTGTATAATAGGATGAATGCTGCGTCATTAAGTTTCAGAAAAAATCAAGATTCAGGAAATAATGAGGCCGTAAGATTGTCATTATTCGGAATAATCCCCTCGGTTACTTATAACTTTAAATTTTAGGGCTATGAAAAATTTAAAAATTTCGATACTCCTGTTAATCCTCTTTGGAATTTATTCCTGTGAAGAAGTAGTAGATGTGGAGCTGGAAGAATCGGAACCAAGGTTGGTAGTGGAAGCCTCTATCCTTTGGAAAAAAGAGACTACAGGACATTTTCAAATAATAAAATTAACCACAACAGGTCCATTTTTTGCTGAATCTACCCCACCGGCAAAAGGAGCCCAGGTATCAGTGAAATCTAAAAACGGAACCCTTTATGTTTTTGAGGAACTGGAACCGGGATTTTACATCAATGATATTTTTGATCCTGAACTCAACGAGACCTATGATTTGGAAATATTTTATAAAGACGAAGTTTATACAGCCACTGAATCTTTAATACCTGTAAGTTCTCTGGAATATGTCGAACAAGCAACAGGTGGAGGATTTGGAGGAGAAGATATAGAATTGCGCGCTTATTACTTTGACCCTCCTGACGTTGAAAATTATTACTTCTTTAGATTTTTCTCTGATGATCTTTCTATTCAAATTTCGTCAGATGAATTCACTGATGGGAATTTAACTTTTGCCTATTTTTCAAATGATGATCTGGCCCCAGGAGCAGAGGTCGATTTCGAAATTCAGGGAATCTCAAAAAGATTCTACGAGTATATGTTCATATTGCGTTCACAGGCAGGCACAAGTGGCGGAGGGCCCTTTCAAACTCAACCCACAACGGTTAGAGGGAACATTATAAACACAACCAATCCTGAAAATTTCGCATTCGGATATTTCCGGTTATCAGAAACCGATTTACTTTCGTATACTATTCAGTAAAATGGCCTTTTTATACATTTTTTCTTAACTTTGAA
>JAWOHC010000294.1:0-7165 GCA_046496275.1 Gillisia sp. | reverse complement strand
TCGTTTAATACGGTTTCAAATGCCAGGGCGATACTGCCGCTTCCGGAGGTGTTTTTGTAGATGTAATTTGCATTGGCATCTTTTATAAACTGTGCCGACCAGGAATCTCCGTAAGGAACAAACCATTGATCCTTATACATAGAGCCGCTTAAAACTGTGGGAATGGAAGAGGCAGATTCTGCTGCTTTTTTAGCATCCAGATACGCAGTTTCAACTTCCTGAAAGAACAAAGTTGCTTCTTTGGTTTTATTGAACAAAACCCCAAAAAACTTGATCCATTCTGCTTTTCCTAATGGAGATTCTTCGGTCCAGTCTCCATTAAAAAGCACCGGGATTCCGCTTTTTTCTATGGTGTTAAAGGTTTTATTAGTTCCGCTCACAGCAAAACCTACCACAGCTTCGGGTTGTAAAGCAATGAGCACTTCTGTATTGATATCTTCATTTTTCCCTAATTCCGTGATTTTACCTTCTTTGATCTTTTCTCTGGTTTTTTTAGAAGAAATATAATCCAGTCCTGGAAAGCCTATTAAGGTGTTCTCTTCCTGAATCGCTTCCAGGGAAGGAATATGAGTGGTCGAAGTCACCACTAGTTTTTTGACCGGAATGTTTATTTTATGATCATAGGCTATAGTTAGAGGCACTTTAGATTCCTCCTCAACCAGTAAATAAGTGTAGGTTTTATCTGCTTCCGGCCAGGGATTTTTAACTTTTAGAACCTTAAATCCGTCGTATTGGATAATGGAAAACCCTTTAGCATACTCCATGGCCAGGGTATCTCCGGATAAAGCTATTTCTGAAAATTCTTTCTTTTCGGTTTTACAGGAAAAGAAAATCACAGGAAAAAGAAGAAAAAGGATATTTTTCAAAAGGACTTGGTTTTGGCATCAAAAGTAAGATTATTTAAAATTTTACTGCGCTAAGAAAGATAAATGTTTAATTTCGCATCGAAATTTTGGTTTGATCCGGTTCTATAAATATAGATCCTAATCGATTAAAAGGGAATCAGGTGATTCGTTATTCGAAGAATCCTGAGCTGTTCCCGCAACTGTAAGCTAAGTCCCTAATTAATTTGGGATGCCTGTTGTTACTACTTCTTAAACCACTGTCCTGTTTAAACGGGATGGGAAGGTAAACAACAGGACGCAAGCCAGGAGACCTGCCACAATTCACTAATGTCAAACTTTCGGGATAAAAGTTTGGTGTAGTATTCTACATCTTTTTTCCTGGTAATAATTTAATTTTATGTACAAAAAACTATGGTTTTGCAGTGCCATATTATGCACTGGTTTGTCGTTTTCACAACAAACCGAAAATAATACAATTGAATCTTTAGAGGAAGTAGTTCTTATAGATTCAAAATTTGAGTTAAAACGCGAAAACAGCGGAAAAGTAGTGACTAAAATCACCGCGAAGGAACTGGAAAGAGCTTCAGGTCAAACTATTCCCGATGTTATTAACCGCGTGAGCGGTATCGAGATCAACGGTTCCAGGAGCAATGATGGTCAAAACCTTGGATATTATGTAAGAGGTGGAAGAAACCGCGAGGTAGTTATTATGGTAGATGGAGTTCAGTTAAGCGATCCATCCTCAATTTCAAATGATTTTGATCTTCGCCTGCTGCCATTGGATCAGGTGGCTTCCATCGAGATCATTAAAGGGGCTTCCAGTACGCTTTATGGTTCCGGGGCTGCTGCAGCAGTCATCAATATTACAACGAAAGAGCCGGTTGACAAGAAAATAGGTCTTCAAGTACAATCTACTATGGGAACCAACCAAACGCAGCAAAATCAGGATTACGATATCGCACAGTTTGATAATGCGGTTGGATTGAGCGGGCGTTTATCAGATTTTAACTACCAGGTAAATTTCAGTCACCGGTTTTCAGAAAATATGTCCGCCGTGAAATCACCGGATGAGAATGTGAAATTTGAAGATGATCCTTTTTCAAAGCAGAATGTGTACGCACGGGTTGGATATAAGATAAGCGACCAGTTAAAATTCTATTTCTATGGAAATTTTGACACGTTCAGTTCCTCCTTTGATGATGCTTTCATGTATGCCGATGCCGATAATACATTAAATAGTGAACAATTTCGCACCGGAAGTCATTGGGAGGCCACTTACAAAAACGGAAGTTTTATCTTCAGCGACAGTTATTCAGAATTGAATCGGGAAATTGTTTCAGGTTTTCCCAATAAATATGACAGCAAAGTTTATGCTTTCGACACGTATAATAAATATATCTTCCAGGATAAATTTCATACTGTAATTGGAGTAAATGGTGTTTTTAGCAGTTTTAACAGCTATAATATTCCATTTGGTCAAGCTGAATTTCAGCAAAGCGTAAGCGATGAGGTTGCTAATTTTGATATTGTTGACCCTTACGTTAATGTGGTATATACCTCCGGATTTGGTTTTAACCTAAATACCGGAACCCGCTTGAATATTCACAGCGAATATGGCTCCAACTTCGTGTATAATATCAACCCATCCTATAATTTTGATTTAAATGAAGGGCGAATGAAGCTTTTGGCTTCTTATAGCACCGCTTATATTACGCCTTCTTTATTTCAGTTGTTCGATTCAAACTATGGAAACGGGGATTTGAAGCCGGAAGATAGTCGCACCATGGAAGCCGGGTTTGAATATCAGTTGGGTGAAATCACTTTTAGCGGAGTTTACTTCAACAGGAATTCAGAAAATTTTATAGACTTTGTAACTGTGGATCCCGAAAATTTCATTTCAGAATATCAAAATATTTCTGAAGAATTTACTTCCAAAGGAGTAGAGGTGGAGGTAAGTATCGAGCTTTTGGAAAACCTTAATTTTTCAGGAAATTATACCTTTACTGAAGCTGCAGAAAGATTTGCCCTGCGTATTCCAAAGCACAAAATCAACGCACATTTGCATTATCAAATTAGTGAAAACACCTTTACATCCCTGAGCTATCAGTTTAATGACACAAGGACCGACAGGTTTTTTAACAATGAGACTTTCGAAAGTGAGCAGGTAGCGCTTGAAAGTTTTAATATTCTTGATTTTTATATCAATCATAGAATAAGCGACAATGTTAAGCTGTTTGGAGGAATTACAAATATTACCAATGAGAACTACGAAGAGATCTATAGGTTTAATTCCAGAGGCAGAAATGCGAAAATAGGAGTTGTCCTAAATTTTTAAACCCTCCAGGCTGTTAGGAAATTATTGAATTTACAAGGAATAAAAAAAGGGGTTTCGATTAAATCGAAACCCCTTTTTAGTTTTTATAACTCTTTGACTTATCTATTGATAAGTTCCGGAATTTTGTCAATATACATTTTTTGATAATCCAGTTGATCCATTCCACTTTCTCCAACGGGCTTAAATTGTTCTATTTGCTCAGGAATAGAAATTTTATTGCCAAGGATTACATCCAAAGCCAGCTTTAAAAAGGGTTCGTTAGGATCTCCCAATTGTCCAAGATTTCGGAATTCTTCTGAAATTGCATAGTCTGGATCCAATCCGTTGATATAATCTGAAACTCCCGCAGAATTTACCGATTTTAAAACCAACGGCTGAATTGCATAGGTATGAGTGGTATTTGCATTAGCTCTTCCAAAGTTTTGAGAATCATATAAGGTAACCGAAGCCTGGAATTTACCGGTAGTGGTTTCTCCTATTTGTACCACATTTATATAAGGTTCAAGGCCATTTATTATCAATTCACTTGCAGAGGCAGACCTGGTTGTGGTTAAAACATACACCGTTCCTAGGTTTAAACTGTTTATTAAGTCTCCGTTTTTCAAGGTTGTATTGAACTTATTTAAAAGCCGTTCCTGTAAAGCCGGGGTACTTTCAAAGTAAGCCTGATACTCGGCATTCCACTGTTCTTTCATAAAAAGCTCACCTGCAAACTGTCCGGTGATCATAGCAGCCAAATCTGTTGCGGTTCTAACAGATCCACCTCCGTTATAACGAAGATCCAAAACAAGATCTGTTACGTTGGCGGACTTAAATTCACCAAAAGCATCATTTAATTCACTGTCAAAATCGGCAGTGAAGCTATCATAATAAATATAACCTACGTTTTTACCCTCCGTTTCAATTACTTTTGAAACAAATACCGGGTTTTTAACATATTCCCGTTTGGTCAAAGTAAAGGTATCTTCAAGATTGGAAATACTATTATTTTCTTCAATTTTAGCTAGACCAATTGTAAAGGTATCTGGAGCTAATAGTGTTTGATAATTAGCATCGGTTAATTGTTGACCATCTACTCTGTTAAATAACATCCCACGCTCTATCCCTTCTTCATCTGCAGAAGTATTGGGAAGTACAAGTCGAACGAATCCAAATATTTCGCTACAGCTGTTGCAATATCTCACTAAGCCATAGGATAGTCCAGATGTTTTGCTTACCCCGCTAAATAAATTTTCCAGTTCTACGTAATCGTCCACCAAAAAGCTAAATCTATCCTGACTTGCAGTAACACCATTTTCAAAAAGATCTTCCGGAGAAGAATAGTTATCTAAAAAGTCGTTTCTTTCAGCCTGAGAAGCGAAATAATTATCGGCCAATACAGGTACAAAGGCTTTATAGAGATAGATTTCGTTCATTCCGCGGTAAATAAAGTTTTCAACGACTAAACTGCGTTGTTCTCCAGGAACCGTAGGTGCAGGGCCTTTATCATCTGCATCTTGTGAACAGGAGGTAGAAATCCCACCAACTAAAAAGGCAAGTAAAACAAGTTTGTAAATTTTCATAGATTTTTTCATAGAATTTATAATAGGATGCTAAAAGTAATAACAATATTGTAATTTGAAAATAAAAATAGTTTGTAACAAAGTACTAGTATGTTCGTCGTAAATATAAGGCGGTGAATTTAAACCAACGTTAAATGAATCAAAAAACCTTTATTGGTGTTGTAAATCCGGTTAAGGATAAAATGTACCGCCTGGCACTTCGATTGTTAATTTCCAAAGATTCTGCTGAAGATGCCACTCAGGAGGTTCTTTTGAAATTATGGGATCGAAAGAATAAACTCAAGGATTATGCCAATATAGAAGCTTTTGCAATGACTGTCACGAAGAATTATTGCCTGGATCAGTTAAAATCCAAACAGAATAATAATTTGAAAATCGTACACACCAATTATGAAAGTCAGGAAAAATCGGCCTTTGATCAACTTGAAACCAAGGATCGGTTAAAAGATATTTCGCGAATTCTGGAGACCTTGCCCGAGCAACAAAAATTGATTTTTCAATTGAGGGATATTGAGGAATATGAATATGAAGAGATCTCAAAAGTGATGAATATGAATGAAACCGCCATAAGAGTGTCCCTTTCCAGGGCTAGAAAAAAAATAAGGATAGAACTGTTAAAAAAAGATAGTTATGGAATTAGATAAATTAGAATCTCTGCTTAAAAGATATGATGATGGGGAAACTAGTCTGGAGGAGGAAAAATTATTAAAGAACTATTTTCATTCAGAAGAAGCACCCAAACATTTAAAGGATTATGAAGCAATCTTCAATTTTTCAGAAGAGGAAAAAAAGATCCATCATCCCGGGAAGATTAAATTAAAGTCGGGCAGGAAATGGTATGCCATTGGTATAGCTGCAAGTATTCTTTTAGCTGTTGGGATCTTTACCTTTCAAGAAAATGAGCAACAAAATTTCTCCCAAAATGAATTGGGAACCATAGAAAACCCTGAAGAGGCCTACTATAAAGCTAAAGAAACACTGCAAATGGTGGCACAGATTATGAATAACGGCAAAGAAGAATTAATATACTTAGATGAATTTAATAAAACCAAAAATCAAATCATAAAAATTAAATAACATGAAAAAATCGATCTTAATAATTGCAATTGGCCTTATTTCCTTTGTGGGAACAGCACAAAATTTTCAGAAGTATGAAACTATGAAAGATGTGGATGCCATGATAATGACCAGCAAGATGTTTAAACTCCTTGCAAAAGTGGATATTAGCACGAATGATCCAGAGGCACAGCAGTATTTAAACCTGATAGAAAATTTAAAGGAAATAAGGATATTCACTACAAACCAAACCGCGATACAAGCTCAAATGGCATCCGATGTTACCGCCTATTTAGGCAAAGGTTCCCTGGAGCAATTAATGCGGGTGAACGACGGTGGAAAAAATATAAAATTTTATTCTAAACCCGGAAGAAATGAAAATTATGTAAGTGAACTTTTTATGTTCATGGAAGGTGAAAAGGACGGAAAGCCTATTTCAGTAATAATGAGCATCACCGGGTATATTGATCTTACTCAACTTTCCAAGTTGGCATCAGACCTGAAAGTTCCCGGTGCAGATGAATTGAAGAATGTCAATAAAAAATCTAAATAATAATTCGGGTCAGGATGTAATATCAGGAATCAATTAATCAATATAAAATCGGATAGAATGAAAAATTTAAAACTTCTAGGATTGGTTGCACTGGGCTTACTTGTTGGCTGCAACAATGAGGAAAGCCTGCAGCAATATTATGTTGCAAATCAGGAGAACAAGGAATTTGTAGCTATTGATGTTCCTGCCAGTATGTTTGCCAGTTCTGAAGCACTTAGCCCGGAACAAAAAGTAACCATGAAGACCATCAAAAAAATTAATTTGCTGGCAATCCCTAAAAAAACTGAAAATCTTCAGATGATGGAAGATGAACAGAGTAAGATCGTCGAGATCCTAAAAAATGAAAAGTATCAATTGTTGATGCGTTTTGGAGGTGGTGATACCCGTATGGAAATGTATTACACAGGGGACGAAGAAGCTGTAGATGAAATAATAGTTTATGGGTTTGATGAAAATCGAGGGATGGGATTGGCCAGGGTTCTGGGCGATGATATGAATCCTGGTGATATCCTAAGCTTGTTTAGATCTCTTGAAAAAGGCGATATTGATATGGATGGTTTGAAAGGGATAACTTCTATGTTTCTGCAAAAAGCAGAATAGTTTTATAAAATAAGAAACAGTATTGTACGGTAAAGAGCCAAGATCGTTCCGCCTCCGGCGTAACTGCAAGTTTCAGCTTTTACAAAAATGTTTACAGAAAAACAATGAATAAGAATCAAGAAAGCCGGGGTATCATATAGATTCTCCGGCTTTTTTGATTATAAAATAGTTGGTTTAGATACCGGTATAATTCTGAGGGGTAATTGCCTTTAAT
>JAWOHC010000280.1:0-8097 GCA_046496275.1 Gillisia sp. | reverse complement strand
GTTTCCCTTGCTAAAATGGGGTTTAAAGTTGGATTGCTGGATGCCGATATTTATGGGCCTTCCATGCCAATGATGTTTGATGTTGCTGCAGAAAGGCCATTATCTGTTAATGTCGATGGTAAATCTAAAATGAAACCTGTAGAAAATTATGGGGTCAAATTGTTATCGATTGGCTTTTTTACAAAACCAGATCAGGCAGTAATTTGGCGGGGTCCTATGGCTGCAAAGGCGCTTAATCAAATGATATTTGATGCCGAGTGGGGTGAGCTGGATTTTATGCTTATTGATCTTCCCCCGGGAACAGGGGATATTCATTTATCCATTATGCAGTCCATGCCTATCAACGGTGCAGTGATTGTGAGTACCCCTCAAGATGTAGCTTTAGCCGATGCCAGAAAAGGAGTTGCGATGTTTCAGCAGGAGAGCATCAATGTTCCTGTTTTAGGGATCATTGAAAATATGGCCTATTTTACTCCGGACGAATTACCGGATAACAAATATTATATCTTTGGAAAAGATGGAGCCAGGAATCTTGCAGAAGATTTAAAAGTTCCTTTCCTGGGACAACTTCCATTGGTTCAAAGCATTCGGGAAGCGGGCGATATTGGCCGTCCCGCAGCCATGCAAACAGCAACACCACTTGAAGCCGCTTTTGAGAAAATCACTCAAAATGTGGTTCAGGAAACTGTAAACAGAAACAAAAGCCTTCCTCCAACTGAAGCCATAAAAATTACGACGATGGCTGGATGCAGTGCTGTTAAAAAGAAATAAATGACGACTGAAGAAATTAGATTAAATGTTGAAAAAGCCCTTGCAGAGATTCGTCCGTTTTTGCAAAGTGATGGTGGGGATATCTCTTTGGTTTCCATTGAAGACGATCGTTTTGTAACGGTGCAGTTGGAAGGTGCCTGTGTAAGTTGCAATGTGAACCAAATGACACTTAAATCGGGGGTAGAATTGACGATTAAAAAATATGTACCACAAATCGAAAAGGTGGTGAATTTAGAAAGGTAAGTACACTTTTTGCTACTTAGCTTTCAATTGCAAATGGAATAAAGAATGATCAAGACAGATATAATTATAATTGGCGCCGGGCCAACTGGTTTATTTACGGTTTTTGAAGCTGGATTACTCAAATTAAATTGCCATTTAATAGACGCTTTGCCACAGCCTGGCGGACAATGTTCTGAGATTTATCCCAAAAAACCAATTTATGATATTCCCGGATTCCCGGAAGTATTGGCAGGGGACCTGGTAAAGAATTTAATGGAACAAATCAAGCCCTTTAGCCCCGGTTTTACCCTGGGTGAAAGGGCTGAAACTTTGGATGCTCAAGAGGACGGAAGTTTTATTGTAACCACCAGCAAAGGCACTAAACATCAGGCTCCCGTTGTTGTAATTGCGGGTGGTCTTGGAAGTTTTGAACCGCGAAAACCGCCTATTCCCGTTATTGGTGATTATGAGGATAAAGGGGTTGCTTATATAATTCGTGATCCGGAGGTTTACCGCGATAAAAATGTGGTGATTGCCGGAGGTGGTGATTCTGCCTTAGACTGGTCTATTTATTTGTCTAACATTGCCAAAGAGGTTTCTCTTGTACACCGAAGAAATGATTTTCGCGGGGCACTGGATTCTGTTGATAAAGTGGAAGAACTCTCCAAAATTGGAAAAATCAATTTGATCACCGAGGCTGAAGTGGTAGATTTAAAAGGAGATGAGCATCTGGAGGCGGTAGTGATTCGTCATAAAGGACAGGCTTCAGATGAAGAGGTAAAACCAACAGATTACTTTATTCCCCTTTTTGGACTTTCGCCAAAATTGGGTCCTATTGGGGACTGGGGACTGGAAATTGAGAAAAATGCCATTAAAGTTGATAATGCCTACGATTATCAAACCAATATCCCCGGGGTTTATGCCATTGGAGACGTGAATACCTATCCCGGAAAGCTTAAATTAATTCTTTGCGGCTTCCATGAAGCGGCTATTATGTGCCAGAGTGCATACCAACGTATTTTTCCAGATAAAAAATATGTGATGAAATATACCACCGTTAGTGGAATAAGTGGATTCGACGGCTCCCGAAAAGAAGCTAAAAGAGAAGTTGTAAAAAGTATCAATTAAATAAAAACCTCCCAGGTTTCAAAGGCCTGTAAGGTTTATGTCCAGCAATTCAATGTCCGATATTAAGATCACCATTATAGACCGCGAGGGAGCAGCCCATCAGGTAGATGCCCCAACCGATATGAATATGAACCTTATGGAAGTCATTCGTTCCTACGAACTCGCTCCTGAAGGAACTATTGGTATTTGTGGTGGAATGGCTATGTGCGCTTCCTGCCAGTGCTATGTTTTGAATCATGAAGACCTTCTTCCTGAAAAAAGTTATGAAGAAGAGGATATGCTGGATCAGGCGTTTTTCGTAGAAGATAACAGCCGTCTTGGTTGCCAGATCTTCATCAAAAAAGAACTGGAAGGGCTGGAGGTAAAACTGGCTCCGGAAAGCACCTGATAAAACCTCCCTATTTTAATCAATTTTTTAATGTTCCAGGATAACCTTATTCGTGATTTCCTTGTAGATCCCGTCCCAGAGTTCCGCACGAGAATTAAGGGCATCCCGGGAAACATATTTAACTTCTGTCCATTTTAAGGCATCATCACCGCAAAGTTCTTCTATCATTTTATAGGCCATGGGCCCGTGTTCATCGGCATCGAGTTCTATATGTCGGTCAAAGTAATATTTAAACAATTTCAAATCCTCTTCAGGGAAATTTTGCTGCACCTTATTAATAATGGAGGTAAACATATCGGGGATAAGGCCTTCCCGCCCAAATGTGAAAGCGGCCGCAATCTTATGAGGTTTTCCTTCAGAAATAAGCTCGAAGGTGAATTTTAAAAATTGTTTTATACTTTCCGGAAGTTCACTAACGGCTATAACTAAAAAAATATCGGTTCCCTGGGTTACCTGAAGCAGAAAATCATCGATCTTTTTTTGATTTGCTCCTGAATTTTTCATCGCATCCAGGTACATTTCAAAATGGCTTTGGTGCTTTCCGAAGAAGTTGAGATCAGATTCCTCTGCAAGGACAATTTCATTTACAAGATATCTTATTTCGGGATTGCCTACAGGGAACCAGGGCGTTGTTGTTTTGGTGAATTTTTCCTGAAGCGCCTTTAGGAGCGACATAAAATCCCACACCGCAAATACGTGATGTTCCATAAAACATTTTAAATCTTCAGGACTTTTTATTTCATTGTAAAGAGGATGGTCCAATAACCTGGATTTTTGAGATTTCAGGCTTTGATTTATAGAATCTATCATGGGTTTATGGAGCTTTTAATATATTAAAATGATTTGAAGGAACTATTGAATTACTAAGTAAATTTGTGGAATGTATTTTGTTTAAAAAAGTAATTGTATCTCGTTAAAAGATCCAAAAGGCAAAATTGTACTAAAAGTGTCACGTCGATCGCAATTGACACGTTTTTGTTTGACCCTTCGACAGAGCCTGTCTTGAGCCAGTCGAAATGCTCAGGGAGACAAAAACTGTGTTTAGGTTTCTAAACGGATGAGCATAAAAAGTATTTTTAGTAGTTTAAATTATGAATCTTTCGCCAAAACAAATTTATAATATCCTCGTGTTTTATTCCAAAAGATCCACGGAAATTAATCACCTGGGAGCAAAGCGCCCTAAAAAGCCAAAACCGCTGAAGACCGAATGTTGTGAGAAATATAAAAAGGGCAAACGTTGCAAGCGCTGCCCTTGTTTCGATTTGAAGGCAGACCTCACAGGTCTCCAAGACCTTTGAGGTCTATATTATTATTTAAATGCAGCGATACCGGTGATATCCATTCCTGTTATCAATAAATGAATATCGTGGGTACCTTCATAGGTAATCACGCTTTCAAGGTTCATCATGTGTCGCATAATGCTGTATTCCCCGGTAATTCCCATGGCACCTAATATTTGTCTTGCTTCCCTGGCTACATTTAAGGCCATATCCACATTGTTTCTTTTTGCCATAGAGATTTGGGCTGTGGTTGCTTTGCCTTCGTTGCGTAACACTCCCAGTCGCCAGGCCAAAAGTTGGGCTTTGGTGATTTCGGTGATCATTTCAGCAAGTTTTTTCTGCTGAAGCTGGAACCCGGCAATAGGCTTTCCAAACTGCATTCTTTCTTTGGAATATCTTAGGGCAGTATCATAGCAATCCATGGCTGCTCCAATGGTTCCCCATGCAATTCCATATCTGGCAGAATCCAGGCATCCTAGAGGAGCTCCCAATCCGCTTTTATTCGGAAGTAAATTTTCCTTCGGAACTTTTACATTATCAAAAATAAGTTCCCCTGTTGCACTGGCCCGAAGAGACCATTTATTATGAGTTTCGGGAGTAGAGAATCCTTCCATTCCCCGTTCTACGATAAGTCCGTGAATCCTTCCCGTTTCATCTTTTGCCCAAACCACTGCGATGTCGGCAAAGGGCGAGTTGGAGATCCAGAGTTTGGCACCATTCAATAAATAGTGATCGCCTTTATCTTTGAAATTGGTGGTCATTCCGCTTGGGTTGGAGCCGTGATCGGGTTCTGTAAGCCCAAAACATCCCATCCATTCGCCACTCGCGAGTTTTGGCAGGTATTTTTTGCGCTGCTCTTCGTTTCCGTATTTATAGATAGGATACATCACCAGGGAAGATTGCACCGAAGCGGTAGAGCGAACTCCACTGTCCCCGCGTTCAATTTCCTGCATAATAAGTCCGTAGGAAATTTGGTCTAACCCAGCTCCGCCATATTCCTCGGGGATGTATGGCCCAAAAGCACCAATTTCCGCAAGACCTTTAATGATGGATTTTGGGAATTTTGCTTCCTGTGCAGCCTCTTCAATAATTGGCGAAACATCACGTTTTACCCATTCCCGGGCAGCATCACGAACCATTTTATGTTCATCGGTAAGCAGGTCGTCTATATTATAATAATCGGGGGCCTGAAAAAGATCTTGTTTCATATATGTTGTATTTTATAATTTCAGCGGTCTCCCGATAGCTTTCGGGAGTAACATCCATTTAATCATTTTCCATTGTGAGAGAATTTTCCTAATGGATGTTTCATTTATGGGCATTTTATAAACAAAAATAACCAACGCTTATTTAGCAACCAATTTTAAATGATTTATTATGTGCTAAGAAATGACCTAATTGAGCTTAGTTAAAGCAAATAAGGAGAAATTAGGGGGCCGCCGGTAAATGGAGGAAAATTGATGAACCCGAATTTTTCCAACGTATTATTTCTCTATTGTTTGTTGAAACTTACTCTTTAAAATGAATGTTCAGTTAACTTTTGAAGTTCTTCCTCAATTTGATATTTAAATACCTCATCAAATGCTTCATAATATGGTTCCCCCATTTTGTATCCTTTAGAAAGGAATTCAGAAGCTTTTTGCAAATTTTTCAGGGCATTTTTGGTTTCTCCCAAATGTGAATATATTTTTCCCAACTGAAAATAGGCTTCAGTAAATTTGGAATTGACTACTATTTGAGAATAGAAAATTTCTTTGGCTTTATCATATTCTTCCAGTTCCGAGTGACATCTCGCCATGTAAAATTTGGCTTGAAAATTATCCATGGGGTCCCAACCTTTTTCTTTCTCCACCTGGAGAACCTTTTCAAAGATCGCAATGGCTTCTTTGTAATGGCCTAATTTATACAGCGCCTGTCCTTTTAAATTTTCACAGGGTTCACCGTGGCAAACAGTGTAGTCGTTATGCGGTTCCATTTCAATTATAAGATCCACATCTTTAATGGTACCTTCATAATCCCTGTAAAAATATAGCAGTGACCAGGCTCGGTACTGGAGTGCGATAGTTCTGTTTTTCTCAATATCCCTGTTCACAGCATCATTTAGCACCTCCATGGCCTTTATGTGCTCCCCTCTTTTTTTATAAGAATAGGAAAGTCTTTGACGGTATTCTACATGATCTGGCTTTATCATTAACGCTGTGTCCTTAAGCCTTCGGTGCAATTCTGTAGGTTGATTAACAGACATTGAATAATTGTGGTATAGTGTGGACAAAGAATCTCTTTCTTCTTCAGTATAATTACCATATTTATAATCTCCGGTAGCTTCAGATTTACAACCGATGAATAGAATAATGAGTATAACGGGAATCATGGATTTTACGGACATAAATCTGTTATTTTGCCGTTTTTGATTCTGAACATCAAAAATGAGTGAATATCTCTATAGAACGTTCCGGGTTTAATTTCTGGCCAGTCCTTTAAATCCATCACTTGAGTGATGATATGCTTTACCAGGTTTGGGTGGAAAGAAGTGGATTCAAATTCCCGATCCATTTGTTCCAGTCCCAGATGGCCCATTTGTCCTTTACAATTTATAGTAAAATGTACGGTGATATAACCATCTCCGGAAGCTTCAGGAGCATTTTTGCCTATTTTTCTTATGAGATATTCGTTGCCTTTGCTAAAAGTTAGGTTATCGTGGTAGTATTCCCCGGGTTGCCCTTCCATACACCTGGCAAAAGCGCGGACCTTTTCAGTACTTGGAGGATCTTTCGAAATTTCCAGGCGTTCAATTATTTCTTCATTATAATTAAAAGTCCTTAATACAAATGATTTGTCCTTAATACTGGAAATTTGATATAAAGTTTCAGGTGTATCAGGTTCCTGAGCTTTTGAAAAAAAGATTTTTCCTTTCCTCTCGAAAATGTAAATTCCAGCCACTTCTTTTTCAGCAAAAACCAAATGATTTTTATAGTAATAGGTATGAATAGTTTGTAAACTGTCTTCTGTGAAATCCATGGTCTTTATTACCTTCAGGTCCCGGTTTGGTGTGGTCATATGAGCCGATTTCACTTCAGTTTGAAAGATATTTTCCTCAAGATTTTGGCGAAAAGCAGATAATTCAATTTCCTCCGATTGTACTGTTTTAACAAATTGTGCGCTGTATAATGAACTATTGTAGGGGAATCTCAAGCTATCGCTGATATCAAATAGTAAAAGATGGGGAGAAGTTTTTATCACCACAAATTGATGATCCCTCATTTTAATAGTGTCCATCGGTTCGTATTGTTCTCTATGTTCGGAGGTACTGTCTATTAATTCATTCTTATAATTTAGAAGATGTATGCTTTCTCCAGTTCTCTCCAGAAGAAATGGGAATGGTATGCTGCGATCTAACACTCTAACAGTACCTGCCAAAAGATCATTATCCAGTAGGGGTTCATTCTTACAGGAGATAGAAATTAAAAAGATAAGGAGAATAGGGAAAAGAGTTTTTCTTCTTTTCATTAAGATGGTTTAATTTGGGCTCAAATAAAAGGAAATTCTTCTTATTTAGGTAGGCTTTCAGAATATTTTATATTAAAACCTACAAATTCAATAATTTCTTCAGTAGCTTCGGGTTCATGCTATTATTAAAGAAAGGTGATACGGAAAATGCGATTTTCTATGAATGACAACTCTCCGGATTTTAAGATAGCTAAATGGATGAAGAATTTTTCCGGAAGTTATTTGAAATAGATTCTCTTCTGTTAACTTATGAAACTTTTGAAGCTCTTGTGAATTCCAATATTTTGAAGGTTTCCAGAATTTCAAAACATGTTATTCCGGCCATTTGAGCCCAGACTAGTTCCATCCTCTTAAAGCTTGTATTTTTCCCTGACTTCCCTCATTACATCCTCATGAGAATAAGTCCTGCCTTCTTCAAGATCTTTTTAAACCAGCCTTTATGAAAAGTTTTTCGGTATCTGAAATTTTGTAGGACTCACCAGAATTCAATGTCTCTTTTCTTATTTCCTGTAGTCGCTTTACTATAGATTCATCCTCAAGGGACATAAGTCATTTGATGAGTTTATATTTTTCAGTAAGTAAATCCACGATTTTCTTTTAAAGATACCAATTAAAATAAATTTCACGAGGAAGAAAAATATCCATTACATTTTTAAATAAAAATCCTTCACCAATTGCTTGTATGCTTCGGTGTATTGATGCCTGCTGATTTCAATTGTCAATTCACTTTCCTTTGCTTTTCCTTCAGAAAATGATAATTGAAGCAAACTGCGTTTTAGCGGTGTGTTTTCCATTCCCCGA
>JAWOHC010000221.1:0-12012 GCA_046496275.1 Gillisia sp. | reverse complement strand
AAAATGACATATCAGGCAAACGAAAAAGGATATTACGGGGATTTTGGAGGAGCTTTTATTCCCGAAATGCTCTATCCGAATGTTGAGGAATTACGTTCCCAATATCTGGATATCATGAAGGAGGAATCCTTTCAGAAAGAATTCAACTATTTATTGAAAGAATATGTAGGAAGACCTACTCCGTTGTATTTCGCAGAGCGATTCAGCAATAAATACAAGACCAAGGTATATTTAAAACGTGAAGATCTCTGCCACACCGGGGCCCATAAAATCAATAATACCGTTGGGCAGATTTTAATGGCAAAACGCCTTGGAAAAACCCGCATAATTGCTGAAACCGGCGCTGGACAGCATGGGGTAGCGACAGCCACGGTTTGTGCATTGATGGGCATTGAATGCATTGTTTACATGGGAGAAGTGGATATTAAACGACAAGCTCCCAACGTAGCCAGAATGAAAATGCTTGGAGCAACAGTGGTTCCTGCAAAATCGGGCAGCAAGACTTTAAAGGACGCCACAAATGAGGCCATCAGAGACTGGATCAATAATCCTGTAAATACGCATTACATCATAGGATCTGTGGTTGGACCTCATCCTTATCCGGATATGGTTGCCAGATTTCAGGCGGTGATTTCAGCAGAGATAAAAATCCAATTGAAGGAAAAAGAAAACCGTGAAAATCCGGATTACATCGTTGCCTGCGTTGGTGGCGGGAGCAATGCAGCCGGAGCATATTTTCATTACCTGGATAATCCCGAAGTAGGCATTATTGCTGTGGAAGCGGCCGGAAAAGGAATTTATACCGGAGAAAGCGCTGCAACATCGGTATTGGGGAAAGAAGGAATTATTCATGGCAGCAAGACCTTGTTGATGCAAACAGATGATGGACAAATCACAGAGCCCTATTCAATTTCGGCAGGGTTGGATTATCCGGGAGTAGGACCTATGCACGCCAATTTATTTAGAACCGGACGCGGGGAATTTATTTCCATTACAGATGATGCCGCGATGCAGGCAGGAATTGAACTGGCCAAACTGGAAGGAATTATTCCTGCAATTGAAACCTCACATGCCCTGGCGATTTTTAAAGACCGAAAATTTAAAGAAGATGACATTGTGGTTGTGAACCTTTCAGGGCGTGGAGATAAGGATTTGAGTACTTATATTGACTATTTTAATTTGTAAAACCATCTGATATTAACAGACCTCACAGGTTTTTAAAACCTGTGAGGTCTATTCTTCATTTATGAAGATGAACTCAAAAATTCAAAAATGAACCGAATAATTCAAAAATTCAGTGAAACTAATCTCCCTGAAAAAAAGGAGAAAAAACTCCTTTCCATTTACTTTACAGCCGGTTATCCGAAATTAGAGGACACCGTAAATATTATAAAAGATTTGGAAACAAGCGGAGTTGATTTTATAGAAATTGGACTGCCCTTCAGCGATCCTTTGGCAGATGGTCCCACGATTCAGGAAAGTTCTACCCAGGCTTTGAAAAACGGAATGACTACCAACAAGCTTTTTGACCAATTAAAGGATATTCGGGAAACGGTTAAAATTCCATTGATCATTATGGGGTATTTTAATCCGATGCTTCAATTTGGGGTTGAGAAATTCTGCCAGAAATGTCAGGAAGCCGGGATAGATGGATTAATAATTCCCGATCTTCCCGTGGATGTTTATAATGAGGAGTACCGTGCAATTTTTGAAAAGTATGGACTTCTCAATATTTTTCTTATTACCCCTCAAACTTCAGAAGAACGAATCCGGTTCATAGATTCTGTTTCCGGCGGATTCATTTATATGGTGAGCAGTGCCAGTGTAACAGGCTCCACAAAGGGATTTGGAGAAGACACCAAAGCATATTTCAAACGAATTTCAGCAATGAATTTAAAAAATCCACAAATTATAGGATTTGGGATAAATGATAAGGAAACCTTTAATCAGGCTACTGAATTTGCCTCCGGAGCCATTATAGGCAGCGCTTTTGTTAAATATTTAACCAAAAACGGCACTGGAAATATTTCGCGGTTTGTTAAGGAAATTCGTGACATTTAACCTCAATGTAACAGGGGATTAAGATTTTTTAAGAGGATGAATTCTTATCTTTAAGGGAATTTGGAATTAAGTTAAACTTAAAAGATAAAGTCATGGGAAGTATAGAAGAAAACCGCATCAAAAGAAAGGATACTGAGAGTGATCCTTTAAAAAAGTTCGGCAACAGGAATATCAAAACCAACAAATTTGATATCGATAAAAAAACGATTAAAAAACAGCAAAATAAAGAATAAGTATGGGAAGAGGAGATAAGAAAACCAAGCGAGGAAAAATAGCCATTGGAACCCATGGAAGGCTTCGGCCAAAACGTAAAAAATTCAAAATTAAGCCTACCACCATGGCCCAACATGATCAAAACGAACTAAAATAATTTAGAAATAACCCTTATATTGAAGCACCCTGAAATCAATGGTATTGAATTCAGGGTGCTTCTTTTTTATAATTTTATAGGATTCCATGCTTCCAATCGCACGGTTTGCAGATCCTGAAGGAGCGGTTAATGAAACGGTGGTTATCAATCTTCCATCCAGCGAAAACTGATGCACCCGTGGAACTTCACTGGAGATCACTTTTAAATTGATGTCTTCCTTTAATTCCTTTAAATGTTTTCTGAAGAAATATTCAGGGCCGTTTTTACTGTTCCCTCCTGTAAAAAGCAAGGTTTCAATTTTTGGACTGTCCCGGAGGATTTGTATCATGTTCCGGAGTTCCGGATGCTGCATTCCAATATCGGATGCATCTATCTTCGCACGTTTGCTGCTATCAAGCATATCACAAATCCCTATTCCCCTTCTTCTTAAAAAATTTTCCCGCTGCTCGATGGCTTCCGCTGTATTTTCATATTTCAGGTTTAGATCAAATAGCTTGTCCAAAACCAGCCAAAGCAATCCATCCCGGCTCCCATAGCAAAAATCAACATCGCCTTCTTTCAACAAGCCAGTTGTAAATCTTGGCGGCGGAAGCGTGCCTACAATTAATTTTGTAGCATTTTCAGGAATAAAAGGAGCATAAGGATGGATGTGATGAAAAAGCCGTTTAATATCCACTTTATTTGTTTCCATCCTTTCAGGTTCACTCCGTCTCGTATTAAAACAGTGTGAGCTGGCGAGCCTGATTTTCTGAAAGACAACCAGCTAAAGCAAGCGAACACTATGTTTCGATTCAATACTCATTAAGCATTGTTTTGAAATGTTGTTGAAGTGCGTTTATTTTGGTTCAATTAGTCTGAGATAATTTCTTCTGCCCAGGGTTACATAGTAAATTGAAAGTCCCATCAACGGAATGAATGTAAGCCAGAATAAATCTAAGTGTAATACATCTATTTCTCCTAATACAACAGTTATAATTAAAGAGAAACAAAAAATCAAAAAGCCTTCACCGTAAGGAATTCCTCTTAGTTCTACTTTTTTTACTGTGTCAGGAGTCATTTTTATTTTAAAAGGCTTGCTCCTCCATATTCCGAGTTTAGCCTCTAAATAATATTCTCCTGTTTCTAAATTAAATTTCATTATTTCACCATCTGAAATATTCTCCAATTTAGATTTATTCAAATAAAGTCCCATATCTAACGCTTTATTATTCCATTCTGAACTTCTTTCTATAATTAGTCTCCCCATATTAGTTTAATTTGTATTAACCTTAATATTGCATTTAGTTCGTAATTTTTCAGTTACAAAAGTCCGTTCCCTGGTATTGGAAATGCACTACAGCTACTTCATAACAACAATAAGGTCATCTGAAAAAACCATTTCTCCCTGCGGCAAAATAATTTTATCAATTTTCCCTTCAACATTGGAGGTAATTGTTGTTTCCATCTTCATTGCTTCAATAATAAACAATGCTTCATTTTTTGCAACTTTTTGTCCCGGTTTAACTAAAACAGAAGACAAGGAGCCCTGCAGTGGCGCTCCAATTTCCTTCGGATTTGATTTATCTGCTTTTTGATGAACCACCTTTTCAACCTTGATGGATTTATCCTGAATTTTAACCGCCCGGGTTTGACCGTTCACTTTGAAATAAGCATCCACCATTCCGTCACTGTTAGGCTCACTTACCGACATTAGCTGGATCAATAAGGTTTTACCTTTGTCCATTTCAACGATAATCTCTTCTCCTGGATCCATTCCGTAAAAGAAATTTTTGGTAGGAATATTTACGACATTCCCGTATTCCTTATGATGGTTATAGGCATCTGTAAATACTTTTGGATATAATTTATAGGAAAGAAAATCGGTCATTTCCAATTTTCTGCCCATGGCTTCTTTAAAAGTTTCATCAAATTCTGCAAATTCTGTATCAAAATCTATAGGTTCCATGTGAGCGTTTGGCCTGTTGGTATAAGGCTCTTCATCTTTTAGGATGATTTTCTGAACTTTTTCGGGAAAACCACCTACCGGCTGTCCCAGGTCACCTCGGAAAAAACTTTTAACCGAAGCGGGAAAAGACATTTCTTCTCCACGTTCCAGAACATCTGCAATGCTAAAATGATTACTGACCAGGTATTGAGCCATATCTCCTACCACTTTCGAGCTTGGGGTTACTTTTATAATATCACCAAAAAGGTCATTTACCTGGGAATACATATCTGTGATTTCATTAAATCTGTCGGCTAAACCAAGGGATTCTGCTTGTGGTTTCAGGTTGGAATACTGCCCTCCCGGAATTTCATGCTTGAAAACATCGGCAGTTCCGGCTTTCAGTCCGCTTTCAAAAGGATAATAATAATTGCGCACAGCTTCCCAATAATGAGAATATTCATTTAGCTTATCCATATCAAATTCGGGACTTCTGCTTTGAAATTTCATCATTTCCACGATGGAATTAAAATTGGGTTGCGAAGTAAGTCCGGACAAACCTCCCAGTGCTACATCTACAACATCTACACCTGCTTCAATAGCTTTTAAGTAAGTTGCAGATTGTATGGAAGAGGTGTCGTGGGTATGCAGGTGAATCGGAATGTTGATCCTGGATTTTAAAGCATGGATCAGCTCCTCTGCTGCATAGGGTTTTAAAATTCCCGCCATATCTTTTATTCCCAGGATATGAGCCCCGGCGTCTTCCATTTGTTTGGCGAGGGTCACATAATATTCAAGGGTGTATTTGGTTTGTTTGGTATCAAGAATATCCCCGGTATAACAAATGGAAGCCTCTGCAAGACCTGAAGTATTTTCCCGAACATATTTTATACAAGGTTCTATGGATTTCATCCAGTTAAGCGAATCGAAAATCCTGAAAATATCTATTCCGTTCTCCCAGGCTTCTGTCACGAAACGCTCTATGAGATTATCCGGATATGCAGTATAACCAACTCCGTTAGAACCGCGCAAAAGCATTTGTAAAAGCACGTTTGGCATAGCTTTCCTTAGCAACTGCAAACGTTCCCAGGGATTTTCGTTTAGAAACCTGAGACAAACATCAAAGGTAGCACCGCCCCAAACTTCCATGCTGAACACATTGGGATGATTTTTCGCAAATCCTTCTGCCACTTTCATCATATCATAGGTTCGCATGCGTGTTGCAAGCAAACTTTGATGTGCATCCCGCATTGTGGTATCTGTGAATTTGATTTCATTTTGATGTCTTAGCCATCTTGAAAATTTCTCTGGTCCCATTTCGGTGAGCAAATCCTTGGTGCCTTTAGGGTAATTCCCATATTCATCAAATTTAGGCACATGGGGAAGTATGAATTTTTTGGAACGATCTATTTCTTTTACATCCGGATTTCCGTTTACGGTGATATCTCCAAGGAATTTAACCAGCTTGGTTGCACGGTTTCGGCTTGGCTTTATTATAAATAAATCGGGGTTATCTTTTATAAAGTTTACAGTAACCTTTCCTTCCCTGAATTTCTCATGCTGAAGAATATTGTCAAGAAATGCCATATTGGTTTTTACCCCGCGTACCCTGAATTCGGCAAGCGTACGGCGCATTTTTCTACAGGCTCCGTCTAAAGTCCGGCTGCTTGCAGAAACTTTTACTAACATAGAATCGAAGAATGGTGAAATTGTAACCCCCTGATAAACACTCCCGGCATCTAGTCGTATTCCAAAACCGGAAGCACTTCTATAGGTGGTAATGGTTCCATAGTCCGGCTTAAAGTTATTTTCCGGATCTTCTGTTGTAATTCTACACTGCAGGGCAAATCCATTTATCCTAAGACTTTCCTGCCCGTGGATCTTTATCTGGTCGTCACTTAACTTATAACCGCCAGCTATAAAAATTTGAGCTTTTACAAGATCTATTCCGGTAACAATTTCGGTTACGGTATGTTCCACCTGAATTCTTGGGTTAACTTCAATAAAATAAATCTCACCATCCTCTACAAGAAATTCCACCGTTCCAATATTGTTATATTTTACGGCCTTGCAGATATCCAAAGCATATTTATATAACTTATCCTTAATTTCCTGGCTCAAACCAAGGGAAGGAGCAAATTCTATTACCTTTTGATAGCGTCTTTGAACAGAACAATCCCTTTCAAAAAGATGGACCATATCGCCATGGTTATCGGCTACTATCTGTATCTCTATATGTTTCGGATTTTCAACGAATTTTTCGATAAAAACCGTGTCATCTCCAAAGGCATTTCCTGCTTCCCGTTTTGATTCGGGGAAAGCAGTTATTAACTGTTCTTCATCTCTAATCACGCGCATTCCACGTCCACCTCCGCCGGAGGCAGCCTTTAGCATCAATGGATAACCTATTCGACTTGCCTCTTCAACGGCAATTTCCAAAGAAGTCAATTCTTTTGTATTGCTTTCAATTACCGGAACATTGCTTGCCACTGCCACTTCTTTGGCTTTAACTTTATCGCCCAGGGATTTTAAAACGTCCACTTTTGGCCCTATAAAGATGATGCCGTTTTCTTCACATTGTCTGGCAAATTCAGCATTTTCAGAAAGAAAACCGTAGCCCGGGTGAATGGCATCCACAGCATTTTTTTTAGCAACCTGGATGATTGCCATAATATTTAAATAAGGTTTAAGAGGATCGTTGTCCTCTCCAATTTGATAAGATTCATCGGCTTTGTAGCGATGCAGGGAATACCGATCTTCAAAAGTATAGATCCCTACGGTTTTTAATCCTATCTCTGTGCAAGCACGAAAAATCCTGATCGCTATTTCTCCCCTGTTTGCTACTAATACCTTTTTAATCTTCATGTGATCTTATTATTTTTATTAAAGCCTTTTCGTTTTGAAAGTTATTAAATAAATAATGGTTGAAAAAGGCTTTAAAAGATGATCGTGGTTAATACTTAGTTAAAATAAAAAAAGCTGCCAATGGCAGCCTTCTAAGGTATGATTTTCTGTTTAATTTTGCTATCTGATAAATACAAATTCGTTATCTTTTTTAGAATCTGATTCACTATATCGATATTGTTCGTAATTGAATCCTTTTAGTTCTTCAATAGAATTAACATTTTTATCAATTATATAGCGAACCATTGCTCCACGGGCTTTTTTTGCAAAAAAACTAATGATCTTTAATTTGCCATTTTTAAGATCCTTGAAGACAGGCGTAATCACCTGGGCTTTTAACTTTTTTGTGTCTATGGCTTTAAAATATTCGTTGCTGGCAAGATTTACAAACAACTCATCTTCCTTCAGTTCATTATTGAGGGAATCGGTGATTTTCTTTTGCCAGACTTCATATAGATTATTTTTTCGTTCTATTCCTATTGAAGTTCCCATTTCCAACCTGTAGGGCTGCATGAGATCCAAAGGTTTTAAAACACCATACATTCCAGATAAAATCCTGAGAGAATCCTGTAAACGATCCAGTTTATCTACCGGGATAGTATACGCATCCAAACCAGAATATACATCGCCGTCGAAAGCATAAATGGCAGGTCGGGAATTATCTTTGGTATGCGCTTCTTCAAATTCTTTATACCGAATGTAATTGAGATCGGCTAATTTGTCGCTAATGCTCATCAACTTACCAATCTCTTCTTTGCTCATTTTGGCAAGCTTCCGGTTTATTTTTGCGGTGGTTTCAAGAAATGCAGGTTGCGTTCCACGGGAAGTAGGTAGTTTACTTTTATAATCAAGACTTTTGGCCGGGGATAAAACTATTTTCATTATTTGTATATTTTTCTGCTGAAAAGTTCATTTACTCTACAATAATAATAAGAAGTTTAAAGCTTTTAAATGCTTCCCTGCATTTAATGCCAATAGCGTTATTGATGGTTTTTATTTGCGTGAGCGATTGAGGCTTTGTTGGAGCTCTCCCGGTTTTTTTCCCGGGAAGCGACTGCCGAAAGCGCGACCCCTTTTGGGGACACGCCCTATTCGTCTATAAAATCCTTTTGATTTTTAGAGTATTTACGCCACTTCTCTATACAATCTTCCATATCCTGAGGCAAGTTGGTATCAAAACTCATCCATTCCTTAGTTTCAGGATGGGTGAAACCAAGGGTTTTTGCATGCAATGCCTGCCGGGGAAGTATTTTGAAACAGTTGTCTACAAACTGCTTGTATTTTGTAAAAGTAGTACCCTTGAGGATTTTTTCCCCTCCATAGCGTTCGTCGTTGAACAAGGTGTGACCAATATGTTTTAAATGCACCCGGATTTGATGCGTCCTTCCAGTTTCCAGCTTACAGGAAACAAGGGTAACATATCCAAAACGCTCCAATACCTTATAATGGGTAACTGCAGGTTTCCCCAGTTCATTATCATCCTCGAGATACACGGTGTTCTGAAGTCTGTTTTTGGGATGTCTCCCAATATTCCCTTCAATGGTGCCTTCCTCTTCCTCCATATTTCCCCAAACCAACGCGACATATTCTCTGGAGCTGGTTTTATTAAAAAACTGCTTGGAGAGATGCGTCATCGCAGCCTCGGTCTTGGCAATTACCAATAAGCCTGAAGTATCCTTATCTATCCTGTGCACAAGCCCAGGACGTTCACTGCTGTTGTTTGGCAGATTATCTATGTGAAAAATGAGCGCGTTTATAAGGGTTCCGCTGTAATTCCCATGTCCCGGATGCACCACCATACCGGCGGTTTTATTTACCACCAGCAAAGATTCATCTTCATAAACAATGTTAAGCGGAATATCCTCCGGAGTAAGCAAAAATTCATAGGGAGGATGTTCAAACAACACCTGCACCACATCCCCTGGTTTTACTTTATAATTTGATTTTACGGGAACTCCATTAACGTGGATATTCCCATCTTTTGCTGCCTTCTGGATCTTTGTCCTGGTAGCATTTTCGATATAATTCATCAAATATTTATCTACACGCAAAGGCTGCTGCCCCTTATCTGCGGTAAATTTATGATGTTCATAAAGTTCATCGTCCTGAATTTCCAATTCAGGATCGCTATTAGAATTCGTCATTATAGTCTATTTCAATTTCAGGTTCATTTACCTGTAAGCTGTCTATTTGTTCACTGCCGTATCGTCCGGAACCATCTCCTAAAACGAGATCGATTACCGATGTTTTCATCAATTCGTCACCAGGATTCACCAGTTTACCCTTATGCCGTAATTCCAAAACTGCATCCTTGGCAATGTCCGGTTTAAAAGTAACATCCCCTATCTCGAATCCCAGCGATCGCAGTGTAGGTTCTACCTGTCGGCGGGTGGTTCTAATAAGGTCCGGAATTTTTATTTTCCGATACCCTGAAGGGTTTAATGTGAGATATATTTTTCTGTTTTCTTTTACGTGTTTCCCGGGTGCAGGAACCTGATCGATCACTGAATACCGGGGATAGTCGGGATTAAAATTGGCAGAATCCAAAATTTCAAAACGAAGATCCCTATCATCAAGACGATCTTCAACCACATCTAAAGATAATCTGGAGAGATCTGGCACTTCAATGCGTTCATCTTGATTTGTAGAAATTTTCAACCACTGCAGTGATAGAAAAGCCAGCACTATTAATGCAACTGCTGCCAAAACCAATTGAATAAAAAAGGTTTTGCTAAAAATAAATTTAAGTAGGCCCATAAAAATTTTTTACTAATATGCAAAGATATAAAAACGACCGGGTTTTGGTAGCACACTTGAATAGTCATATTTTTGTTAGCACAAATCAAGCCTGAAAATCAAAATGAAGAAAAGAATTGCCATCGCTATGGGCGGGTATTCCAGTGAATACCGCATCTCTATCAATAGTGGTAATATGGTTTACAAAAACCTGGATCCCACACTTTACGAACCCTATCGCGTGCATATTATGCAAAATGAATGGTTTGTAGTGGCCGATGATGGCACGCCCTTCCCAATAAATAAGAGCAATTTTACGGTTAAGATCAATGATACTATCATTGTTTTTGATTGTGTATTCAACACAATTCACGGAACGCCAGGGGAAAATGGATTGTTACAGGCTTATTTAAATCTGGTTGGCATTCCTCAAACTTCCTGCAATTTTTATCAGGCGGCGCTTACTTTTAATAAACGTGACCTTATTAGTGTTTTAAAACCTTACGGAATAAAAGCCGCCGTGAACTATTTTCTTAACAAAGGAGATGAAGTGAAGGTGGATGAAATTATAGCACGCGTAGGATTACCTTGTTTTGTAAAGGCAAACAAAGCCGGAAGTAGTTTTGGCATCACCAAAGTTAAGGAAGCAAAAGCTTTGAACCAGGCCACGAAAGTTGCTTTTAAGGAAGATGATGAAGTGATTATAGAATCTTTTTTGGATGGAATTGAAGTTTCTGTTGGCGTGATTACCTATAAAGGGGAGATCCTGGCGCTACCGGTAACTGAAATCGTTTCAGAAAATGAGTTTTTTGATTATGAAGCCAAATATCTAGGGAAATCCCAGGAAATCACTCCGGCACGAATATCGGCAGAACAAACCAAAGAGGTACAGGACATCGCCAAATTAATCTATTCCAAACTGAAAATGAAAGGATTTACAAGGTCTGAATTTATTTTCCATAACAATCAAGCTCATTTTATCGAGATGAACACCACTCCCGGCCTAAGTGAAGCCAGTATATTACCTCAGCAGGCTGCTGCTGCTGGCATTAGTTTAAAAGATCTTTTTGGAAGTGCCATTGAAGCTGCGATTTAGGACCTAAATTCACTCCTGAATACCCTTAATAAATTCCATTTGTATTTGATTATATTTGATAAAATACTTTCCAACCATGAAACGAGCTGTATTCCCGGGATCTTTTGACCCTATCACTTTAGGCCACGTAGATATTATCGAACGGGCTTTGCCTCTTTTTGATGAGATTATTCTCGCAATTGGAGTGAATGCCGATAAAAAATACATGTTTCCCCTGGAAGAACGAGTTCTGTTTATGGAAAAAACCTTTAGTAATGAGCATAAGATTAAGGTGATGACCTACCAGGGACTTACCGTAGATTTTTGCAAAGAACAAGAGGCTGCATTTATACTTCGCGGACTCCGAAACACCGGCGATATGGAGTTTGAAAAAACCATTGGCCAAACCAACTTTAAAATGGCCGGAATTGAAACCGTATTTTTAATAGCATCTTCCGGGAAAAGCCATATTTCCTCATCGGTAGTTAGGGACGTTAGAAAACATGGGGGAGATTATTCTTTTATGGTTCCCGATGCTGTTACTAAGCAGACGAAAGAAAATAGAGAATAGAGAAAAAACAGAACCAAGAGACAAGAACCAAGACAAAAAACATTCGTGTATTCGTGGCAAAAAAAATAGAAGATTAATCTCTGCGAAATCTGCAAGATCAGCGGGAGATAAAAAACAAGTAGCATTAAAAATTAATGTTTAAAACTGGTCAATACTAATCAGGGAAGTTCATCACCTTAATACTAAACGACAAAGCACCCGGAACTAAAGTTCGCAGTAATTAAGAAACAATCTTCTTTAAATACTTCCAGGAATTAAACCTTCTGTTGAGCTTAAAACTGATAATTCAAACCCACACCACCAAAATAATTCCGGGGGTTTCCGGGATAATAAAACCTTGGCGCTGCCCCTCCAAAACCAACCGCGTTAGG
>JAWOHC010000204.1:0-3975 GCA_046496275.1 Gillisia sp. | reverse complement strand
CGTCCTTTTAGGAGTGAGGTAGAACGTTACGGGGAATATTCAAAAGCAGGAGAATACGTTTATGATCATCCTTTCTTATGGGGAAGTAAACGCACCGGACCCGATTTAATGCGGATTGGTGGTAAATATTCCGACAGCTGGCACCTAAACCACTTTTATGATCCCCAAAGTACTTCGTCCGGGTCTATTATGCCTAACTATAAATGGCTTATTCAGGATGAATTGGATAAATCGGATACCGAAACCAAAATGGAGGTCATGGTTAAATTAGGAGTTCCTTATTCTACTGAGGAGATCAAGAATGCACAGGCGTGGATGCTGGAACAGGGAACTGCAATAGAGGAAAACCTTTACAGCGATCCCGATTTCGCAAAATCCTATGATGCCGATAAAACCTATGCGAAAGAGAACGGAATTGACTTTGTTGAGATGAGGAACCGTGAAGTTGTAGCCATTATCGCTTACATTCAAAGGCTTGGAACCGATATTAAAATCACTACTAACGAATAATAAAAATAGTTTGTTATGCTAAAATTTGTAAAAGGCCATATGGAGAGTATTGAAGGGATAGAGATCTATCCTATCATCTCACTCCTTATTTTTTTCATCTTCTTCGTAGTCTTGTTTTTATGGGTATTTACCGCTAAAAAGAATTACATAGAAAGTGTAAGCCAAATTCCATTAGAAAACTCAAACGAAACTGAATTATGAAATTATTGATGTCTGCCTTAAGAGTAACTGCGCTGGTAGTTATTGCTTTCCTGCTCATAGAATATTTACTTCCTGTAGAAGATGGCTTAACAGTGATGAAATACCCGGTTTTGCTTGGTATTCTTGCGGTGGTGTTAATCGCAGCACTGGGTATTGAGATCGCGATCGCTGCCTTGGGAAATGTTCTTTTTAAATCCCTAAAAGAGGATGAACGCGAGAAATTCCTGCAGGAGGAGTTGTTAAAGAATGATAAGCGCAGGAACTGGTATATAAAGCTAAAATCTAATTTAACAAAAAGAACACCTTTAGAAGAGGAGGGCACGATCATCATGGATCACGATTATGATGGTATTAGGGAGTTGGATAACAAGTTACCGCCCTGGTGGTTATATGGGTTCTATGCAACTATTATCTATGCTTTCGGTTATATGGCCTATTATCACATATTTGACGGTGCTACGCAGGCTGAGGAATATCAGGCTGAAATAGCCCAGGCAAGAATTGATATTGAAGAATACAAGAAAAACGCACCAGATCTAATCGATGCCAGTACCGTTGCTCTTTTAACTGATGAAGCCGATTTAAGCGCCGGAAGCAAAATCTATACTATGAATTGTGTCGCTTGTCACCGTGCCGATGGAGGAGGGGGAATAGGACCAAATTTAACCGATGATTATTGGATTGTTGATGGTGATATCGCGGGGGTTTATACCGTGATCTCTGAAGGAGGAAGGCCCGGAAAAGGTATGATTTCCTGGAAACAGGATCTTAAACCATTAGAAATGGCCCAGGTAGCGAGTTATGTTTTGAGTTTGAACGGTTCAAACCCGCCGGATCCAAAAGAACCTGAAGGAGAATTATTTGCAGTTGGTGGGGAATAGCTTTTAAATTACATTTTATAACTAATAAATGCAGGCCAACGAGAATTTCAGGGATACGATAGGAACACTGGATGATGAAGGAAAGCGCAAATGGGTATTTCCAAAAAAACCAAGTGGCACGCTTTATAAATACCGAAAATGGGTAAGCTATTCCCTTCTTATCTTTTTGTTCGCGGCTCCTTTTATAAAGGTAAATGGCAATCAGTTTTTGTTATTTGACGTACTGGAACGCAAATTTAATATTTTTGGATTTCCATTCTGGCCACAGGATTTCTATCTCTTTGTGATCTCTATGATCATTGGAGTGGTTTTTATCACCCTTTTTACAGTGGCCTTCGGAAGGATTTTCTGCGGATGGATCTGTCCGCAAACCATATTCATGGAAATGGTTTTTAGAAGAATAGAATATGCCATTGAAGGGGACAGGGGGAAGCAAATCAGGCTTGAGAAGATGCCCTGGAACAAAGAGAAGATCGCTAAACGTGGATTGAAGTGGCTTATATTTTTCATTATTTCATTTCTTATTGCCAATGTTTTTTTGGCCTATTTAATAGGAAGTGATGAACTGCTTAAATTTATAGCTGAAGGGCCGTTCGAAAATGTGAGGACCCTTATTTCTCTTCTGATATTTACCGGGGTGTTCTATTTTGTCTTCGCCTGGTTCCGGGAACAGGTTTGTATTATTGCCTGTCCTTATGGAAGGCTTCAGGGTGTTTTGCTGGATAATAAGTCCATTGTAGTTGCTTATGATCATAAAAGAGGAGAAGCTGAAAGTGGAAGGAAATTATTCAGAAAAGGAGAAGATCGGAAAGAAAAGGGATTTGGAGATTGTATCGATTGTTTTCAATGCGTGAATGTGTGTCCTACAGGAATTGATATAAGAAATGGAACTCAATTGGAGTGCGTTAACTGTACAGCGTGCATCGATGAATGTGATTCCATCATGGAAAAAGTAGATCTTCCAAAGGGCCTCATACGTTTTGCCAGTGAAGACGATATCGTTAAAAAAGAAAAGTTCAAATTCACGCCCAGGTTAAAGGGCTATGCAGCCGTGCTTTTCATACTAATGGGAGTGTTAACAGGGATGCTTTTTCTTCGAAATGATGTTCAGGCCAATGTATTAAGGCTTCCTGGGCAATTATATGCTACCACCCAAAATGACCTTATAAGCAATGTGTACACCTATAAAATTATAAATAAAACTTCAGGGGAAATAGAAGGCGTGCAATTTAAATTATTATCACATACAGGGAGCATTTCCCCGGTAGGTCATACGGAGTTATTGATCCCGGCACAGGGCCTTGCTACGGGAACTTTGTTTATAGAGATAAACCCTTCGGCTCTGGAAGGTGAAAAGGAAAAAGTGAAAATTGGGATTTACAGTAATAATGAACTTATTGAAACTACCACCACCACTTTTTTAGGACCAAGAAGTTATAATTAAAAAAATAATTTTATACATGCTAGGATGCCTACAAGACATAATTGAACTAAAAATGTCACGTCGAGCGCAGTCGAGACGGTTTTGTTTGACCCTTCGACAGAGCCTGTCTTGAGCCAGTCGAAAGGCTCAGGGAGACTCCTTCGATAGAGTCTCTCTTGAGTCAAGAGAAAGGCTCAGGGTGTCAAAACCAAAAATTAGGGTTTTAACCGCGTATACAATAAAAAATAAAAAGATGAAAATTAATTGGGGAGTTGGTGTTATGATAGCTTTGTTTGCATTTATAGCATTTATTTTAAATTTTGTGTATTTGATGTATACAGATGATAAATACGAATACGACTTGGTTGTGGAAGAATATTACAAACAGGAAGTGGGTTTTCAGGGTGAGTTAAATGCAGAGAAAGACGCAAACTCGCTTGCAGAAAATGTAGTGATTACAGCAACACCAGATGGGGTGCTTATTCAATTCCCTGTGGAAGAAGGTATCCTAAAAATCGATGGTCTTATAACGTTCTACAGGCCATCTGGAAAAGAGCTGGATTTCACCAGGAAAATTCTTATAGATGACCGGGAAATGTTTATTTCTAAGGAGTTTTTGGTTGAAGGCCGGTGGGATGTTAATGTGCGGTGGGAATATGATGGGAAGAACTATCTCACTAAAAAGAAAATCATTTTTTAAGCCATTGTTGTATGGAAAGCATTTTTGTGAAAGCTGAAACCATGTTCCGTTAGGCATTCCAATGGGATTATTAATGATCAAACCTTACTTTTCTGAATATTTCAATTATACTGATAATTAAAGTGTTCTGAAATAATAAGTGTTATTACTAAATATTTATCAGTTAATTAGAATCAAGTCCTGGTTCCTGTTTCTTGCAGTTTCGCCAAAGGCGGAACGATCTTGACTCTATACCGGACATTACTGTTTTTAACCTTAAA
>JAWOHC010000187.1:0-4732 GCA_046496275.1 Gillisia sp. | reverse complement strand
AAATTTCAAAATTGATAAGTGGATTAATCAAGTATCTAAAATCTACATTATAACTTTTCAACTTTCAAACTTTTTAACTTTCTAACCTTATAACTAGAAATAAAATTATGGCATATACAGAGGATGATTTAAAGAAAGAACTCGAAACCAAAGAGTATGAATACGGGTTTTATACCGATATCGAATCGGATACATTTCCTATAGGATTAAATGAGGATGTGGTAAGGGCTATTTCCAAAAAGAAAGAAGAACCGGAATGGATGACCGACTGGAGGATAGAGTCTTTCCGTGCCTGGGAAAAAATGAAGGAGCCGGAATGGGCGAATGTTCATTATCAAAAACCAGATTTTCAGGCAATTTCCTATTACTCTGCTCCCAATAAAAAACCCAAATATGATAGTTTAGACGAAGTTGATCCGGAATTGCTGGAAACTTTTAAAAAACTCGGGATTTCCGTAGACGAACAAAAAATGCTTTCCGGGGTAGCGGTAGACATCGTAATGGATTCAGTTTCAGTTGCTACCACGTTCAAGAAAACCCTTGGGGAAAAAGGAATTATTTTCTGTTCGATTTCCGAAGCGATCCGGGAACATCCGGAGTTGGTGAAAAAATATCTTGGAACGGTAGTACCTCAAAAGGATAATTTTTATGCGGCCTTAAATTCAGCGGTATTTAGCGATGGTTCGTTTTGTTATATCCCAAAAGGAGTGCGTTGCCCAATGGAACTTTCAACGTATTTCAGGATAAATCAGGCAGGAACTGGTCAGTTTGAAAGAACTTTACTGGTAGCCGATGAAGGCAGTTATGTGAGTTATCTTGAAGGTTGCACTGCTCCTTCCAGAGATGAAAATCAGCTGCACGCTGCGGTGGTGGAACTTATCGCTTTAGATGGCGCTGAGATCAAATATTCTACCGTTCAAAACTGGTATCCCGGAAATAAAGAAGGAAAAGGCGGGGTTTACAATTTTGTAACCAAACGCGGAATTTGTGAAGCCAATGCCAAGATCTCCTGGACTCAGGTAGAAACCGGATCGGCAGTGACGTGGAAATATCCTTCCTGTATTTTAAAAGGAGATAATTCAATTGGTGAATTCTACTCCATTGCAGTGACCAACAACTTCCAGCAGGCAGATACGGGAACCAAGATGATCCATTTGGGAAAAAACACCCGAAGCACGATTATTTCGAAAGGAATTTCTGCGGGACAATCCCAAAATTCTTACCGCGGATTGGTTCAAATAAACAGCCGTGCAGAGAATGCCCGTAATTTTTCGCAATGTGATTCCCTATTGATGGGTAACAAGTGTGGTGCCCACACGTTCCCTTACATAGAGGTGAAAAACAAAACTGCGATGGTAGAACACGAGGCAACGACCAGTAAAATTGGGGAAGATCAAATATTTTATTGCAACCAACGTGGAATTCCTACCGAAAAGGCAATTGCCTTGATCGTAAATGGATTTAGCAAAGACGTGCTTAATAAATTACCGATGGAATTTGCCGTGGAAGCTCAAAAACTTCTGGAAATTTCCCTTGAGGGTTCTGTAGGATAGTTGAAATGAAAAAGATGCGAAACTTGATTTTTATAGTTGGTATTTTAGTGGTGATGGCTTCCTGCGATAATGAACAGCAGCACGAGCCAAAACCAATTGCTGCACCAACGGCTGAAGACAGCATTCAAAATTATCAGGGAACTTTTATTACTGTAGGGAAATCTGCAGTGCTAAAAGGTAACCAGTTTGTGTATGAAGTTAAAATGGATTCTATGGCTACATTACTGAAGGATTCCTTTAAAAATTATGAGTTAATCGACAGTAACTTAATACCTATAGAAGTAAAAGGTAAAGTGACAAACAATTTACGATCCACCGGTTATTCTCAGATAATTGAGATAAAAGAGATCGTAGAGATTTTTGCTGAAAAGAAATCAGAAAACGAAGAAATAGAAAACTAAGAATATCCGGAGTCCGGATCGATTTAAAATATAATTATGCTTAGAATAAAGAATTTACACGCCAGTATAGACAACAAAGAAATCCTTAAAGGGATCAATCTGGAGATCAACCCGGGAGAAGTTCACGCTATTATGGGGCCAAACGGTTCCGGAAAAAGTACCTTATCCTCTGTAATTGCAGGAAAGGAAGAATTTGAAATGACCCGAGGGGAAATAATATTTGAAGGCCAGGATCTTACAGATCTTGATCCTGAAGAACGCGCCCACAAGGGGATCTTTTTATCTTTTCAGTATCCGGTAGAGATTCCGGGTGTTTCTGTCACCAACTTTATTAAGGCTTCCATAAACGCCCATAGAAAATCTCAGGGATTGGATGATATGAAAGCCAATGAGATGTTAAAACTGATACGTGAAAAATCGGAAATGCTGGAAATAGACAGAAAATTTCTTTCCCGTTCTTTGAACCAGGGTTTTTCCGGAGGTGAGAAAAAGCGAAATGAAATTTTTCAAATGGCTATGCTGAACCCTAAATTGGCTATTCTGGATGAAACCGATTCAGGTTTGGACATCGATGCCCTTAAAGTGGTTGCCAATGGGGTAAACAAGTTAAGAAATAAAGACAATGCTGTTTTATTGATCACGC
This sequence comes from Gillisia sp., assembly GCA_046496275.1. Lineage (GTDB taxonomy): Bacteria > Bacteroidota > Bacteroidia > Flavobacteriales > Flavobacteriaceae > Gillisia. The sequence goes on along the minus strand of JAWOHC010000187.1, from coordinate 2,135 downwards.
ATTACCAAAGACTTCTGGATTATATAGTGCCAGATGTGGTTCACGTGATGGTGGATGGAAAGATCGTAAAATCAGGACCAAAAGAACTGGCTTACGAATTGGAAGAAAAAGGGTATGACTGGTTAAAACCAGAGCAGGTTTAAGGGAAAAAGTAAACCCTGAACTAAAAATCATAAACCCTGAACAAAATTTAACACCATGGAATTAAAAGATAAATTAATATCCTCATTTCTGGCTTTTGAAGAAGCTTTTGATTTGAATTCAGATATTCATGAATTGAGGACCCGGTCTTTAAAGGAATTTGAACAACTGGGATTTCCTTCAAAAAAGGAAGAAGCCTGGAAATATACTTCGCTTAATTCGGTATTAAAACCGGATTACAGTGTATTCCCGAAAAAAGAAAATGCCATAGAATACCGGGATATCAAGAAATATCTTATTCACGATATAGATACATACAACCTTATATTTATCGATGGAATTTATTCATCGCATCTTTCGCAAACTACGCATGATAAGATTGATGTTTGTTTGATGTCATCGGCATTGAATAAATCAAAATATAAGCCGGTAATAGACAATTATTTCAATAAGATCGTCTCCAAAGAAAATGGTTTTACACCATTGAATACCGCTTTTTCAAAAGAAGGAGCTTTTATTCATATCCATAAAAACCAACTGGCAGACAAACCTATTCAGATTGTAAATTTTGCAACCGGAAATGAAGCTGCTTTAATGATCCAACCACGGAATTTAATTGTGGTAGATGAAAATGCCCATGTTCAAATTATTGAACGCCACCAGAGCTTAACAGATAATCCTGTACTTACCAATTCGGTTACAGAAATATATGTGGCAAAAAGAGCTGTTGTAGATTATTACAAAATCCAAAATGACAGGGATTCGGCTTCGCTTATAGACAACACTTTTGTTGAGCAAAAGGAACAGAGCAATTGCGCTATACATACCTTTTCTTTTGGCGGAAAATTAACCCGAAATAATCTCAATTTTTATCAAAGAGGAGAACATTCAGATTCTACTTTGAAAGGGATCACCATTATAGAAGATAAACAACATGTAGATCACAATACCCTGGTGCATCATATTTCTCCAAATTGTGAAAGCCATCAGGATTATAAAGGAATTTTTGCTGGAAACTCCACCGGTGTATTCAATGGAAAGGTTTTGGTAGACAAAGAGGCGCAAAAGATCAATGCTTTTCAGTCCAACAATAATATTTTACTGGATGATAAAGCCACCATCAATGCCAAGCCACAACTGGAAATTTTTGCAGATGATGTAAAGTGCAGTCACGGATGTACTATTGGACAACTGGATCAGGATTCGTTGTTTTACCTTCGAAGCAGGGGAATTCCGCTAAAAGAAGCCAAAGCATTGCTGATGTATGCCTTTGCCAATAATGTACTTGAGAGTGTGAAAATACCAGAGATCAAAAAAAGGATCACCCACGAAATCGCCCAAAAACTTGGAGTGAGTTTAGGTTTTGATCTTTAAGATCTTATTTTTTAGTTCAGGAAACTGAATTCTGATTATAAGGATACTGCAATAAAATAAATATTTACACATGAAAGTTGCTGCTGAAAAAATCCCGTTTAATGTAGAACATATAAGAAAGGATTTTCCAATACTAGAACGAAAAATCAACGGGTTTCCCTTGGTCTATTTGGACAATGCGGCGACTTCACAAACCCCAAAGCAGGTAATAGATACGATTGTAGATTATTATTCAAACTATAATGCGAATATTCACCGTGGGGTTCACACGCTATCGCAGGAAGCTACGGATAAATATGAGGCTGCAAGAAAAAAAATTCAGCAACATTTCAACGCTGCCAATCCATACGAGATAATTTTCACCTCCGGAACAACCCATGCGATCAATCTAGTTGCGCATGGTTTTGCTTCCGAATTGAAAAAAGGAGATGAAGTGTTGATATCGGCACTGGAGCATCATTCCAATATAGTTCCCTGGCAAATGCTTTGTGCAAAAACAGGAGCTGTATTAAAAGTGATCCCAATGAATGAAAATGGGGAGCTTATTCTTGCTGAATATGATAAGCTTTTATCAAGTAAAACGAAAATGGTTTTTGTAAACCACGTTTCAAATGCATTGG
>JAWOHC010000183.1:0-6145 GCA_046496275.1 Gillisia sp. | reverse complement strand
GATTTTGCTTTGCAAAATAAAAAAAAACGCAACCAAAAAATGGTTGCGTTTTAGTATGATTTGCGTTTAAAAAGATCCTTTGCCTATGGCTCAGGATAAGCGATACGTAAGGTTTTGCTATGCAAAACCAACGTCCTGCTTACTTTACCTCTTCAAAATCTACATCTTCAACGTCATCAGCTTGTTTAGAGCTGTCTCCGCCTTGTTGTCCGTCCCCGGATGGTCCTTGCGGTCCTCCTGCAGCACCGGCTTGTTCGCCTTGTGCTTTGTACATCTCTTCAGAAGCTACTTTCCAGGCTTCGTTTACCTTATCCAGTGCTGGAGAGATAGTTTCGATTTCCTTGGTTTCGTAGGCTTTTTTCAATTCTTCCAAAGCATCTTCTATCGGTTTTTTCTTATCATCAGATAATTTATCACCAAATTCTTTCAATTGCTTTTCAGTCTGGAAAATCATTGCATCGGCTTCGTTCAGCTTATCAACTTTTTCCTTGGCTTTTTTATCGCTTTCAGCATTTACTTCAGCATCGGCCTTCATTTTCTTGATCTCCTCTTCTGTTAATCCTGAAGAAGCTTCAATTCTAATGTCCTGGGTTTTGTTGGTAGCTTTATCTGTAGCGCTTACTTTAATAATTCCGTTTGCATCAATATCAAAGGTCACTTCAATTTGAGGTGTTCCTCTTTGAGCTGGTGGAATTCCATCTAAGTGAAATCTTCCTATGGTTTTATTATCCGTGGCCATTGGGCGTTCTCCCTGCAATACGTGAATTTCAACAGATGGCTGATTATCCGACGCGGTAGAGAATACCTGAGATTTCTTGGTTGGAATGGTTGTATTAGACTCGATTAATTTAGTCAATACGCCACCCATAGTTTCGATACCAAGAGAAAGCGGAGTTACATCAAGTAACAACACATCTTTTACCTCTCCTGTTAATACTCCACCCTGAATAGCTGCTCCAATTGCAACAACCTCATCCGGATTCACACCTTTTGAAGGTTTTTTTCCGAAAAATGCTTCTACTTCTTCCTGAATTTTAGGAATCCTTGTAGATCCACCTACTAAAATAACTTCGTCAATATCGCTTTTTGAAAGACCTGCATCATCCAACGCTTTTTTCACAGGAGCCATAGAACGTTTCACCAATTCATCGGCTAATTGTTCAAATTTTGCTCTGGTTAAAGTTTGCACAAGGTGTTTTGGTCCACTTGCAGTTGCAGTAACGTATGGTAAATTGATTTCTGTTTGTGTAGAAGAAGACAATTCAATTTTAGCTTTTTCTGCAGCTTCTTTCAAACGTTGCAAAGCCATTGGGTCTTTTCTAAGATCGATATCTTCTGCTTTCTTAAAATCATCAGCAAGCCAGTCGATGATCACTTCATCAAAATCATCCCCACCTAAATGGGTATCTCCGTTTGTAGATAATACTTCAAAAACTCCATCCCCTAATTCCAAAATTGAGATATCGAAAGTACCACCACCAAGATCATAAACCGCGATCTTCTGGTCGATGGATTTTTTATCCAACCCATAAGCAAGTGCTGCAGCGGTTGGTTCGTTTATTATCCTTCTTACTTTAAGACCTGCGATCTCACCAGCTTCTTTTGTGGCCTGACGTTGCGCATCGTTAAAATAAGCAGGTACGGTAACAACTGCTTCCGTAACTTCATGTCCTAAATAATCCTCAGCAGTTTTCTTCATTTTCTGAAGAATCATTGCTGATAATTCCTGCGGAGTATACATTCTTCCGTCAATATCCACACGGGCAGTATCATTATCCCCTTTCAAAACTTTATAAGGAACTCTTCCTGCTTCTTTGGTAGATTCAGTATATTTATTCCCCATAAAACGTTTAATGGAAGAAATGGTCTTGGTAGGATTGGTTACCGCCTGACGTTTTGCAGGATCTCCTACTTTAATTTCTCCACCTTCAACAAATGCGATTACAGAAGGAGTAGTTCTCTTTCCTTCAGCATTAGGAATTACCGTGGGCTCGTTACCCTCCATTACAGCGACGCACGAGTTGGTAGTACCTAAGTCAATTCCAATTATTTTGCTCATAACTATATGCTTAATATTATTAATGTTTCGTTTTCACATTTACCAATAGACAATCTTTATGCCAGCGGATTCGTTCTGACAGGTTGTCATAATGTTATTTCCCGGGGGTTCCCTTTCATTTCATATTTTATGGTCGGGATATGTTTCTACCCCTATTTATTTTAAATTATTGTTGTCCGGTAAACATTTTTATCGAAGCTGAAACCAAATCTCCATCGGGCTTTCCAAGGAGTTTTTTAAACGGCCCTAGCTTTTATATCTTTTTAAATTATACTGATAATTAAAGTATTCTGAAAAAATTGGGATTATAACAAAAGGCTTTTTAGTTAAAATTAAATCTTGATTCTAACGGTGACGCCAAAGGCGGAAGGATCCTGATTCTTTGCCGGACATTACTGATTTAAAATTGTTTCATCGTTGCTCATAGTTTGATCGATCGCGTGTAAAGAAAAATCTTAATAAGAATAAGATATATAATACCCACCTAACCTATCAAATCCTTATTTTTGCAGCCTTATAACTAGTGAATAATGCAGAAAATTGAATGTATAAGCGTTTTTGATATGCTAAAGGTGGGCATAGGCCCATCCAGCTCTCATACTTTAGGACCCTGGCGCGCAGCGCAGCGGTGGATAGAGGAACTTAAGCAAAAAAACATCTTCGATGAGGTGGATAGCATTCATATAGATCTTTACGGTTCCCTTTCCCTAACCGGAAAAGGCCATGCAACAGACATTGCTGTAATGCTTGGCCTATGTGGATTCGACCCCGTAACGATGGATATCGATCAAATCGACCCTGAAATACAACTTATACAAGATACGCGAACCATTCGGTTGAATAATGAAAAAACCATCCACTTTAATTCGCAGGAACAAATAAAATTTAATCGGAAATTCCTTGACTTTCATCCTAACGGAATGACCTTTCGCGCGGGTCTTATCAACGGAAAAAAAATACTCTCCTCATTTTATTCTATAGGTGGCGGTTTTGTGGTAAAAGAGGAACGCAAAAATGCGAAAAAGAAAATGGAAAGTTTTCAGCAATTCCCTTTCCCCATAGAAAAAGCAACCGAACTTTTAGCCTATTGCAAAGCCCAAAACAAACCGATTTCCGCCATTGTTCTGGAGAATGAAAAATCCCTGAGAAGTGAGGAAGAAATAGATACCGGATTAAAACATGTTTGGCAGGTTATGCTTGAATCTATGTACACAGGTTGCCATACCGAAGGAACGTTGCCGGGAGGTTTAAATGTGCACCGCCGCTCTTTCGATATGCACAAACGCCTTATTGGAGATGCACAATACAATTCTCCTCAGGAATGGCTGGAAGTTATCCGTCAAACCGAAGTTAAATTTCGCCAAATCCTCAAATGGGTAAGCTGTTTTGCAATAAGTGTAAATGAGGTGAATGCATCCTTGGGAAGAGTGGTAACGGCACCTACCAATGGAAGTGCAGGGACGGTTCCGGCTGTTTTAATGTATTACCTTGTGATAGAAAACCACGCTGCAACGTTTCAGGATATTAAAAGATTTATGCTGGTAGCCGGAGAAATTGGCAGTCTGTTTAAAAAAGGTGCCACAATATCCGCTGCTATGGGAGGATGCCAGGCCGAAATTGGCGTTTCTTCAGCAATGGCAGCAGGAGCACTTACCGAAGCTATGGGTGGAACCCCGGAACAAGTGCTTATGGCAAGTGAAAACGCCATGGAACATCACCTGGGATTAACCTGTGACCCTATTGCAGGCCTGGTGCAAATTCCCTGTATAGAACGAAATGCGATGGGAGCCATTAAAGCGATTAATGCAGCAGAGATCGCTATGGAAAGTGACGCTTCCAAGGCCAAAGTGCCATTGGATAAAGTGATTGCCACCATGTGGGATACTGCAAAGGATATGAATTCAAAATACAAGGAAACTTCGGAAGGTGGACTGGCAGTAAAAGTTAGTTTAAGCGACTGTTAATTTTCTTCTTCATTTTTTTTCAAAAAACTTATCAGAATAAAATAGAAAAGGGAACAAGGTGTTTGCTGAAATCTATAGTTATAAATTCAACTTAAATTCAAATAATTGACAATTTCAGCAAATCCAGATTGGGATAAAATAAAAAACCTCTTTCGAAATTTCGGTTGGATGGTTGCATCTTATTTTGTTTTTTTCCTGATATTGGGAATTATCAATGCAATTTTTCCTGAATTTGATCTGGAGCAATATCAACAAGCAAACTTAAATGAACTGCTCGATAAGAGTCCCTGGAAATTCATTTTTCTGGCTGTCATCCTTGCACCCATAATCGAAGAGGGAATGTTTCGCACTTTAATTCGACCTTCCCAAAACGACTTGATGTTTTTTCTTACCGTTTGGATTCTTGTTCTGGTTACCGCCTTTATTCCCCTGGATATTTTCTGGGCTGTTAAATATGTGTTTTTGATCCTTTTAGCAATCCTCTCTTTTTTATTTCTGAAAGAATTTATCCCCTTACACTGGCAGCAAAGATTATGTGAATTTTTGGGCCGTTATTATATCGCAGTATGGCTCATCACCGCTGTTATCTTCGGAATGGTCCATATTTTCAATTATGTGGAAGGTTTTCAACTGGACTTTGTATTATTCCTCCTGGTCATACCAAGGATTATCGCAGGATTCTTCTTCGGAAAGATAAAGATCGAGAACAACGGACTCCTATGGCCAATCTTAATGCACGGAATGAACAATGCAACCGTGGTATTATTGCTGCTCCCCAGGCTTCTGTAGAAATTAGGCTGCTCTATATCCACAAAAAACAGCTCTGGTCTTAGAAAAAAAATCAGTTCTTAATGCGAAACTGAAGGCTGCTTCCGCAATCTTCTTTGCTTCGGGTATCCACCAAATAAATTATTTTCCAGTTCCCATCTTCCTTAAATAATTGAAAGGAATTCACCCCGCAATGACTTAATTCTCCGTTCACAAAAAATGAATAAGGGGTTATCACATTGGCCAATGACCCGTTAACCTTTATATCAAAGGAATGAAGCTTTTCTTCAAATTTGGTGGTTTCAGGAATAGCACTAATGGCTTTTATAAAATCTGAATAGGTATCTGTAGTTAATTTCACGTTGCCTTCCTCATCTTCAGCAATGGATTGCATAGTAACAGATGGGTGCGCTAATTCCTTTAAAGCAAGGGAATCCTGATTATGAAAAGCAACAAAAAAAGATTCCACCGTGTTTTTTGCAGCTGTTTCTTCTGAAGTTTCCTGGGCAACAACTGATAATCCGGTAAATAGAACCAATAAATAAACTAAAATCTTCATATCTCGCAGGTTTGAATGTAGCATACTAATTTAGTACTTTTACTCCACAAAAAACACAAACAATGTCAGTTGCCAAAAAACAATACAAACGCATTACCACCAAAACTTTAGTGGAAATGAAAAAAAATGGTGAAAAAATCGCCATGCTAACCGCCTATGATTATACTATGGCGCAAATAGTGGACGGGGCTGGCATCGATGTTATCCTCGTTGGTGATTCTGCAAGTAATGTTATGGCAGGACATGAAACCACCCTTCCTATTACCCTGGACCAGATGATCTATCACGCGGCAAGTGTGGTAAGGGGAATTCACAGGTCTTTAGTGGTCGTGGATTTGCCCTTCGGAAGTTACCAGAGTGACCCCAAAGAAGCCTTGAGGTCTGCGATTAGGATCATGAAAGAAAGCGGCGGTCATGCGGTTAAACTTGAAGGAGGGAAAGAAGTAAAAGACTCGATAAAAAGAATTCTAAATGCAGGGATTCCTGTTATGGGCCATTTGGGACTTACACCCCAGTCTATATATAAATTCGGCACGTATACCGTGCGTGCAAAAGAAGACGAAGAAGCTGAAAAATTAAAATCGGATGCTTTAATGCTGGAGCGTTTGGGTTGTTTTGCAATGGTACTGGAGAAAGTGCCGGCTAAACTTGCCCGCGAAGTGGCACAAAGCGTGAGTATACCGGTAATAGGTATCGGTGCCGGAAACGGGGTAGACGGCCAGGTTTTGGTTTTACATGATATGATAGGGATGAACCACGAATTCAATCCCCGTTTTTTAAGAAGATATCTCGATA
>JAWOHC010000123.1:0-5223 GCA_046496275.1 Gillisia sp. | reverse complement strand
GTTCCTGTGAGAAAATCGGGGAAACTTCCTTATAAAACCTATGCTGAAGTTTATGATTTGGAATATGGAAAGGATATTCTTGAAATTCACCAGGATGCTATTAAAAAGGGCGAATCTGTCTTACTGCACGATGATGTGCTGGCCACCGGGGGAACTGCCAGAACGGCTTGTAACCTTATCGAAAAAATGGGAGGAAAGATCGTGCAGTGTAATTTCCTTATCGAACTTTCTTATTTAAATGGAGAGCTGAAATTAAGGGATTATGAGGTTAGATCGCTTATTGGTTATTAAGAAGAATTTAGATCTTAGAGAAGAAAATAGAGAATAGAGAATAGAAAAAAGAATAACCGTTAAGAAATCCAGAAGGCAAAATTGAATTTAAAGTGTCACGTCGAGCGCAGTCGAGACGTTTTTGTTTAACCCTTCTAGAGCCTATCTTTAGCCATTGGAAAGGCTCAGTGGGTAATCTTAAGATTGATTTAAGGCCTTTTTTGTCACCCAAAGCTTCCAGCCTATTATAGCCTTTTGAAGATTAGTGGCTTTTTGGAGGTCCAGTTGCTGTTTTGAATAACTGGGAAGCACTTTTTTGTTGACTTTTGAAATGAATTTGAAAATATTCTTTTTCATAGTTTGAATCGTTTCTACCAAAGATATTGAAAAATGAATTGACAGGGTATAGGTGTTTTTGGCAAAAAAATAAATGCCAGAAACCCTAAAAAACTAAAAGAGAACCGATTGAAAAATCAGTTCTCTTTTAGTTAGTTTGCATACCATTTTCCAGATTAGCAGCTATTTTACAGGACTTGAAGTAACAATAACTCCTCCGTCCTTTTTCTCGCCAACGTAAATAGTTGGAACTCCATCTTCTACATTGTAACTGGCGGAAGCTTTTTTACCTTTTCCATTTAGCGTTACATCGATAGCGCTAATTAGCCCTGCGCTGTTTCTTTTTATGTTTTTAAAATTCAGTTTAAAATCGGTTTTTTGTTTTGCCGCTTCTTTAAGAGCGTCCAGCTGAGCATCGCTGAAAGAGGATTTTATCTCAAATATTTTCGGACTGTTCTCAGGAAATGCCGTTTTGGTTGTAATAAGGATTACTCCGTCTTTAGCTTCCTCACCATAAAGCGCTGTTGCTGAATGTCCTTTTAAAACATGCATAGAAGCTATTTCTTCAGGGTTTAAGGAATTTATATCGAAATCTTTTTCCACCGTATGGCCATCGAGAACGTACATTGGTTTTTTCAGATCCAGATATTTTTCTGAAGTTATTGGGTTGCTTTTTGAACCCTTTTGGTAGGCGTAAATATCTTGACTATCTCGGGCCAGGATTGTTCCTATTCCAGGTTTGTCTGCTTCAAAACGAGCTCCTGTGCCAATCACCATAACCGTTCTATCCTTTTCGGTTTTCAAGGTGTCTTTTTCAGCCTTTTCATCCTTTTCTGAACTTTTATTCTTGTTCGTTTGGGATTTTTCGAGATTTTTTTGGTTCTTCTTTACGGTCAGAAAGCCGGGTTTAAATCCTTCAACAATTTGAAGATAATTTAAAGTGGTTGTCTTATTTTCAAGATCTACCCTTTTCATTTCTTCAGAAAAATCAGCGATGATTTCACCTTCGGCAACAAGAATAATTCCATCCTTCCCCTTAGTTCCATATTTCTTGATCTCCGAAGCTTCATTGGGCGATATAAATACAAACCCGCTTTTTAAGTGGACGTGTTTTCCGTATAGTTCTGCTGCCTGATATTCCTTTTTATTAATAATGAAAAGTGGATTTAATCCAATTTCAGCTAAAACTTTGTCTGTGGGATTTTTTATTTCATTTGAAAAAACCGGGGCATCTGCAACTCCTGTTTCTCCGTTCTTATTCACAAAAATCACAAAAGAGCTAATTCCATCCGGATCATTTTTGCTGACGCTCCCTGAATTATTATTAATTTTATTGAGAAAGTTTATGGTAATGGACGTTATAAGTCCTTCCGGAGATCTGCTTATCTCTTCATATTCCAGCATCAGGTTTTGTTTAAAAATTAATTTCTGCGCAAATTCAAGATCTTCCGGGCTGCTATTTTTTGAAATGGAGACCGAAAATTTTTCAGTAGTTGTGACCGCAGTTTTTTCTTTGGAAGGTATGACCTGAGCCACGGTTTTTACATTAAAAACAAGCAAAAAAGCAAGCACGAGCGGAAGGACGGCAGTCATCTTCCATAAATTATTCGATGTGGATTTTTTGTGAAGCATAAGGATTCGTTTTTTGATGAATGATTGATAAAAGGAATTGGAAAGCGCCGGCTGAAAATTCGCCAGACATACTTTTAGAAGGGTTTCCTGGTATTGTTTCCTGGAAATATTTTTTGCAACCGTTTCTTTATCCGCGATATATTCAAGATTCTGAAGGATGTTTTTCTTATAAAACCAAACCAACGGATTAAACCAAAGCACTGCAGTGGTTAGATTTGCTAAAAGCACATCGGCTGAATGATTTTGGGCTGCGTGAATTTTTTCGTGCTGCAGTATTATCACAAGTTCCTCCGGGCTATGCAATTTAGGGTTGACAATGATGTATTTAAAAAATGAAAATGGCGGAATAGCCTCTTCGGTATGGAGGATGGTAATTCCCGATTCCTTTAATTTTGGTTGGTTCCTAATGATATTTAAAAGTGAAATAAGCTGAAACCCAAACCGGATTAGAAAAAAGCTTAAACCTAAAAAATAAATAAATCCTGCGATTTGCCAGGCGTTTAAAGGGTCTTCCTGCGGAAGCGTGGAAATAGTTTCTGTAAAGCCTTCGGTTATATTGAAATTTTCTACTGCCAACTCTAGACTTTCCACCTGTATGGTTTTTGTGAATACCGCGGCAGGTACTATAAAAGCAGCGATAATTCCAATGATTAGGAATTTTCGGTTTAACCGAAAAGAAGTATCATTTTTAAGCAACAAGATGTAAACCAGGTAGAAAAGGCTTAATAATCCGGCGCTTTTTAGAATATAGATAGAGATAGCTTCCATATTATCCCTTTTTTTCGATGATTTCCAGGATCTCCCGCAACTCTGCAGCACTTATTTTTTCTTCTTTGGCAAAAAAGGAAACCATACTCTTGTAAGAATTGTCGAAGAATTTTTTTGTGGCGGTGTTCATGAATTGTTTCCGGTAAACTTCTTTGGAAACTACCGGGAAATACTGATGCGTTTTTCCGTAGGCTTTATGAGCCACATAACCCTTTTCCTCCATATTGCGTATAATGGTGGAAACGGTGTTGTAATGAAGAGTTTCTTCGGTAATCTCTGCCAATACTTCTTTTACAAAAGCTTTTTCCAGCCTCCATAAGATGTGCATAATCTCTTCTTCTTTATTGGTGAGTTTTTCCATAATTCAAATTTTAAAACATTATACTATAAAAGTAGTTTTCAAATATAACGATAAAAATAGTTTATAACCTAATTTTGTAGTTTGAAATCATTAATGCCAAATAACAATTACAAAAGTTGAAGCCATAAAGCATTTGGATGCCGGGCTAAACAGTCATTGTGGGATAATGAACTTCCCTGATTAGTGCTGACCGGTTTTAAACTTTAATTTTTATTAATACTTGTTTTTAATTCCCGCTTATCTCGCAGATTTTCGCAGAATTACCTTTTTTAGCCACGAATGCACGAATGTTTTTTAAAGTCTTGTCGCCTGGCTCTTGAATCTTTACTTTCCACATTTTTTTAGTCTTTTTTCTTGGTTCTTGCAGTTACGCCGAAGGCGGAACGATCTTGATTCTTTACCTAACATTATCATTTTGAAATTTGTCTTTCTATAATCGGAATTAGTTTCTTTATCTTCGCCAAAAAATTAGTTAATGAGCATTTTGTTTATACTTATTGGTCTGGCTTTGCTGGTAGTGGGAGGAGAGTTCCTTGTGCGGGCTGCGGTGGCTTTATCCTTTAAATTCAATATTTCTAAAATGGTTATTGGGCTAACGGTTGTCTCTTTTGCAACCTCTGCTCCGGAATTACTGGTAAGTTTACAGGCTGCTCTTGGCGGTTTTTCCGATATTTCCCTTGGGAACGTTATAGGCTCCAATATTGCCAATTTAGGATTGGTGCTTGGGATAACAGCTATAATTTCGCCACTTACTATCGATCGCGATTTTTACAGGTTTAACTGGCCTGTAATGATGGTGTTTTCCATTGCGCTCTACTATTTTTTAAGGAGTGGCGATAATTTATCAAGACTGGAAGGCGGGATTTTCCTTGTCGCCATAATTTTATACTTATTCTTTTTAATTCGGAGGGCGCGAAAAACTCACGTAGAGGTTAAAGGAATAAATGAATCCCTGCAAATAACATCTGGTTTTAAAATGATCGTTTGGCTTATAATAGGAGGGGTTGCCCTTTGGGGAGGATCGGAATTGCTGGTGAACGGAGCTGTTGATTTAGCCGAGATGTTGGGAGTAAGCCAGCGGGTAATTTCTGTAACCATTATCGCAATTGGTACCAGTGTTCCGGAACTTGCAGCTTCGGTTATTGCCGCGCTTAAACAGGAAAAAGCCCTTTCCCTGGGGAATTTAATAGGCTCGAATATCTTTAATATCGCTTCGGTTTTGGGAATAACCGCTTTAATTCAACCCATCGATTTGCAATCTCAACAAATCCTTACCAGCGATATCTTCTGGATGTTAGGCTTTGCTTTTATCTTGATTCCAATGGCATTTCTTCCGAAGAAATTTATCTTCGGAAGGTATAAAGGCGCGATCCTTTTTGTAGGCTATGTAATTTTTATTGGAATGGCTTTTATCGACTAATTTTAGGGGGTTGCCAAAATAAATAGTATAATTTTAGAAATTTAACCCTAATTTCTAAGGGGTGTGTTGCATAAAAATGTATTTTTGTCGACGTTAACCCTTAAAAATTATACCATTATATGTCAACCTTAAGATTTCAAGCTTTAAAAGAAACGCTTAACCGCAAACCGGTAAAGATAAAAGAGACCAAAAGGCGATCTGAGCTTTTTGGTAACAATGTTTTCAATGAGACTGTAATGCGTCAGTTTCTTACAAAAGAGGCATTGCAAAACATTATTGATGCAAATAAAACTGGTTTAAAAATAAGCCGGATAGTAGCCGATCACATTTCCACGGGGATGAAAGAATGGGCAATTTCTAAAGGAGTTACGCATTACACTCACTGGTTCCAGCCTTTAACCGGCTCTACAGCTGAAAAACATGATGCCTTTTTTGA